>CADBME010000326.1 GCA_902795715.1 uncultured Lachnospiraceae bacterium
GGGTATGCTTGAGACAGTAGGACAGGAAGTATTTGCCTGAGTCTGATGATAAAGACATATAAAGAGAAGATAAATCAAAGATCAAGAGAAGGTTTTGAAAGGAGATTATTACCATGGCAAAGTATGTGATTGGAGTGGATTACGGAACATTATCAGGAAGAGCTGTTATTGCGGATGTGGAGACAGGAAGGGAGCTGCCCAAGGTATGTGATTATATATATCCTCATGCAGTTATGAGAAAAGAACTTCCTAACGGAAAGGCCCTGCCGGCGGATTACGCTCTTCAGCATCCCCAGGATTATCTCGAGACCATTTCCAATGTTGTCCCTGAAGTGATGAAGTCTAACGGCGTGTCCCCGGATGATGTCATCGCGATCGGCATTGATTTTACAGCCTGCTCGGTTCTTCCTGTGGACAAGGAGGGGACTCCTCTCTGTTTCTCAGGGAAATTCAATGAGGATCCCATGGCCTATGTTCAGCTCTGGCAGCATCACGGGGCCCAGTTTGAAGCTGATGAGATCACCCGGATTGCAGAGGAGAGAGGGGAGAACTTCTTGGCAAGACTTGGGGGCAAGGTATCCTCAGAATCCCTGATTCCCCGTCTCTGGAAAATAGCCAAGGACGATCCGGAACTTTACCATGATATGGATGAGTATCTGGAAGCAGGAGACTGGATGGTGGAGCAGCTTACCGGAAACCGCTTCCGCAATTCCTGCGACGCAGGCTGCAAGAGCCTCTGGCACTCCAAAGAGGGATTCCCCTCAAAAGAATTCTTCCGGGCTTTAGATGAAAGAATTGAAAATGTAGTAGAAGAAAAACTTCATTCTCCCATCCGCTCCATCGGTTCCAAAGCCGGAGAGATCACAGAGAAGGGAGCCCGCCTGACCGGTCTGAACCCGGGAACTGCCGTTTCCGTTGCCATTGCAGACGGTCATGCCTCCGTAGCCGGTACTTTAAAAGACGCTGCAGAAGGACAGATGGTCATGATCATGGGAACTTCCTGTGCCCATTTCCTGGTAGGAACAGAGGATAAGATCGTTCCAGGATGTTTCAGTGTTGCCATGGATTCCGTACTTCCCGGTTTCTATGGATATGAATGCGGTCAGAGCGGTTTCGGTGATCACTATGCCTGGTTTGTTAACCACTGTGTTCCGGAAGAATACAGCCAGGTCGCCAAGGCAAAGAACATGGATATCCACCAGTATCTTACAGAGAAGTGTTCCGGTCTGGTTCCGGGCGAAAGCGGCCTTCTGGCTCTGGACTGGTGGAACGGAAACCGGTCTGTATTAAATGACAGTAATCTTACCGGCCTTATCGTGGGCATGAATCTGACCACAAGACCGGAAGAGATCTACAGAGCCCTCATTGAGGCGACAGCATACGGAACCCGCAAGATCATTGACACATTTGAGGAATCCGGTGTGCCGGTAGAAAAAATCTATGCTACCGGAGGCATTTCCCAGAAAAATGCCCTGGCTATGCAGATTTTTGCCGATATCACAAAGCGTCCCATCCGCATCGCGGCATCAAGGAATTCTGGAGCCCTGGGGTCTGCCGTCCTCGCTTCCCTGGCAGCAGGGTCCGACCGGGGTGGTTATGACCGGGTCGGGGACGCCACCGGCGTTATGGCCAACCTGACTGACATCGAGTATATTCCCAATCCCCAGCATTCGGCTATCTATGATAAGCTGTATGAAAACTATACACAACTTCATGATTATTTCGGAAGGGGAGGAAGTCCTGTGATGAGAAATCTAAAAGATATCCAAAAAGAAGTTGTCCTGAAAAAAGCAGAATGGAACCTGACAGACCATCTGACCATGTAGTATATCTGATATAAGGAAGGCTTTATGTATCCGGCGCTTTCTCCATTCCATCCCCTAAGGGAATATGATATAATAATTTAAATTTTGCTGAAATGGAGAAGTATTATTATGAAGAAAAAAGCCGGAAACACGCAGAATCTGATGCGGATCATCCGCTTGCTGCGACATGAAAATCCCATGACCCGGCAGGAGATTGCCGGGTCACTCAAACTGAGTATGCCCACGGTTCTTTCCGCTATCGACGACCTTCTGTCGAGAGGAATTCTTGAGGAAACCGGAGAAAATGCTTCTACAGGCGGAAGAAGGGCCAAAGTTTTCAGCTTAAAAAAAGAAGGATGGTACGGGCTGGGTATTCAGATTACCCGAAAACATGTAAGGCTGGCCCTGGCCCATCCCGGCGGCCAGGTGGACTATTATGAACGATTTTCCCACCCTTTCCGGGATATCCCATCCTGGTATCGGACTTTAGGAGAAATCATCGCTGATTTTGTCATGGGGGCTCAAATTGATGAAAAGAGCATTCTGGGAGCCGGCCTTTCATTTCCCGGGATTATTGACCAGGAAAATGACATGATTCTCCATTCCCATGTCTTTCACATTCAGAATGTGAGCCTGGACCGCTTTTACAAATGCATTCCCTATCCCCTGATTGTGGAAAACGATGCCAATTGTGCCTGCTATGCGGAACAAAACACCAGGAAAGAGACCTTCCTCTATATTTCACTCAACGAATCAGTGGGTGGCGCCCTGATGATCGATCGCAGGCTTCACGGAGGAAATAACTGGACGGCAGGCGAGGTCGGACATGTTCTTCTTTATCCCCGGGGAAAAGTCTGTTACTGCGGCAAAAAAGGATGCTCCGATGCCTATCTGAATACAGGGGTACTCCTTGGGGAAAAGGAAAATGGCGAGGAGGAAACCCTGGAAGACTTCTTTGACAGATTGGATCACAAAGACCCGGATGCCTTGTCCATCTGGAAAAGCTATCTGTCCGATCTGGCCATACTCTGCAGCAATATGCGTATGGTCCTTGACATGGATATCGTTCTGGGCGGGGATGTAGGCGCCTGCATGGGACCCTGGATAGATGATCTGTCCATTCTGGTGGAACCACTGGATCTTTTCTCAAGAAATGTAGACTACATCTCAGCCTGCACCTGCAAAAAACATATTTTTACAACAGGGGCAGCCCTGAAAGCCATCGAATATTTTGATGAAAACATCCTTTTGATGTCCGATACAAAATGAGTATCGTATTTTTCCATGCTTTCTGTTATATAGAATAAAAATGATCCCTTTTCCTGGTATAGAATAATATCAGATTCGTTTGTTATCACAATATCATGTGTTCTAGAGAAGGTGAGGGATACCAATGAGTACAATTCTTGAGAATCTGAGAGTATTAAATCTGGTTCAGGAAAGCGGAAAGATGGAATTCAGCAATTACGGATCCATCAGTTCCATTTCCAAAAAATTCAATGAGATCAACAAGGAAAGAGAGCTTTCCGGCAAGGATACCCTGATCCAGGAGATGCGTGAGAAAAACTTTGCCAGAATCAAAAAAGAGATGGGATTCGGCAACGACCTGGCCCAGAGTGATATTTCCAGAGAGTACATTGAGAAGTACAAAGCAGCAGCCTACGGACAATCCGCTGCAGCTGAAAGCACATCGCTTCTCAAAGCACTCCGCCAGAGGAACATGGATGAGGCCACAAAGAAAATGTAAGGACCTGAAAGCTGTGGGACAGTGGTGACGGTTTATATGGGACAATGGGGACGTTTCATTCTGTCCCACTTTGTTAAAGTTGATACAAAGTGGGACAGAATGAAACGTCCCCATTGTCCCACTATTTTGCACCAAAAACCTCTTGCAGTCCCTACTTCTTTATGTTATACTTTCATTTGTTGTCTTTTAACCATACACGTTGCCGGATTCTTGGGCCCAGTGCCTGCCTGATTTGTTTTGCCGGACTATAAAGCTTTGGTGAAGCCCGTCAATGCAGGTGGCCGCAAGGAGTGGAGGGCGGCGGAAGATTAAACGAAAAGGAGAAGAAACATGAGTGTACTTTCTATGAAACAGCTGCTTGAAGCTGGTGTGCATTTCGGACATCAGACCAGAAGATGGAACCCCAAGATGGCTCCCTATATCTACACAGAGCGTAACGGCATCTACATTATCGACCTTCAGAAGTCCGTAGGAATGGTTGACGATGCTTATAATGCAGTGAAGGATTGTGTAGCCAACGGTGGAAAGATCCTCTTTGTAGGAACCAAGAAGCAGGCTCAGGATTCCATTAAGAATGAGGCAGAGCGCTGCGGTATGTTCTATGTAAACCAGAGATGGTTAGGTGGAATGATCACAAACTTTAAGACCATTCAGAGCCGTATTGCTCAGCTGAAGAAGATCAAGGCCATGGAAGAAGATGGCACTTTCGAACTTCTTCCCAAAAAGGAAGTTATCAAATTAAAGAAACAGCAGGAGAAACTTCAGAAGAACCTGGGCGGCATTGAAGAGATGCAGGATGTTCCGGATATGATCTTTGTCGTTGACCCCAGAAAAGAGAGAATCTGTGTTCAGGAAGCTCATACATTGGGAATTCCGCTGATCGGTATCTGTGATACCAATTGTGATCCGGAAGAGCTTGATTATGTCATTCCGGGAAATGATGACGCAATCCGCGCCGTGAAACTGATCGTCGGCAAGATGGCAGATGCTGTTATCGAAGGCAATCAGGGCGTTGATGCTGAGGTTTCTGACGAGGAAGAGGAAGAAGAGGCATAAGTCATCATTGTGTGATCTAAAAGGATAAGACCAGGCAGTCTGATTCTTATATGCTTTGACAGTTCGTCCCGGCCTGCGTCAAACAGGCCGGGCTTTTTAATGATTTTTTTATGGAATGAAAATACTTTTGATCAGGAGGAATTAAGATGGCTATCACAGCAAAACAGGTAAAAGAGTTACGAGAGATGACAGGCGCCGGAATGATGGATTGTAAGAAAGCTCTTACAGCCTCGGATGGTGATTTTGATAAAGCGATCGAGTTTTTAAGAGAAAAAGGCCTGGCAACTGCTGAGAAGAAATCCGGCAGAATCGCTGCAGAAGGTATCGTAAAGGTTCTGGTAGCAGAGGACAGCAAGAAGGCTGTAGCAGTGGAAGTAAACGCAGAGACAGACTTCGTTGCAAAGAACGAGAAGTTCCAGGATTATGTGGGTCAGGTAGCTGAGCAGGCTCTTGATACAGAGGCAGCTGACATTGACGCTTTCCTGGCTGAGCCCTGGAAATTTGACACGGACAAGACCGTCAAAGAAGCTCTGGCCGGACAGATTGCCGTAATCGGCGAAAACATGAACATCCGTCGTTTTACTCAGGTTCATGAGGATAATGGTCTGATCGCTTCCTACACACATATGGGAGGAAAGATCGGCGTTCTTCTGGATGTAGAAACAGACATTGTCAATGACAAGGTTGAAGAGATGGCCAAGAATATCTGTATGCAGGTTGCAGCTATGAACCCCAAGTATACAGACCGCTCGGAAGTTGATCAGGATTTCCTTGCGAAAGAAGAAGAAATCCTTGCAGCAGCAGCCCGCAACGAGAAACCGGGTGCCAATGATAAGATTATCTCCGGTATGGTGAAGGGACGTCTTAACAAAGAGCTTAAAGAGATCTGCCTGATGGATCAGGTATACGTAAAGGCTGAGGACGGAAAGCAGACCGTTCAGAAATACGTAGCAGAAGTTGCCAAGGCAGAAGGCGCTTCCATCAAGGTCAAGGGCTTTGTCCGCATGGAGACCGGCGAAGGTATTGAGAAGAAGGAAGAAGACTTTGCGGCAGAAGTAGCAGCTCAGATGGCCGGCAAATAATATCTCTTTCTTTATCATAACACTTGAAAAGCGATATAATAATAGTGGGAGGATCCTTAGCGGGATCCTCTGCTTTTTATGGGACACCCGGGAACGGAGCAATGAAAAGACCAGATGACCTGACCATGGATCCGGGTTCATGAAATTTAATCATATTCTGCCTTCTTTTAAGTTGAATTCATGACAGCAGGCGGTTATAATGAAGATACCAGGTTCAAAAGTGTTGAATTCATTGATTCTTTTATTTTGAATTGTCATGAATTCAGATAAATGTATTTCTGCGGGGAAAGACTATGAAGAAAATTGAGATTGAAGCAAAAGTTGATAATCTGACACAAGTTCTTTCTTTTGTGGATGAAGCTTTAGAAAGTCTGGAGTGTTCCATGAAGGAACAGATCCAGGTCGATGTAGCTGTGGAAGAAATCTATGTCAATATTGCCAGCTATGCCTACGGGGACCAGACAGGGATAGCTGAAATCTGTTTGGACTATGATGATTCACCTGAAAGTGGAAAATGGATTCAGATCAGATTTTCGGACACAGGTGTTCCCTATGATCCATTGAAGAAAGAAGATCCCAGAATTGATATGCCCGCTGAGGAAAGGGAAATCGGTGGGCTCGGTATTTTTCTTGCCAAGAAAAATATGGATGAGATCAGCTATGAATATGAAGAGGGTCAGAATATTCTGACTATGAAAAAGAATCTTGCCTGACATTTTCTGATTAATAATCTTTGTACATTTAAAAAAATAATGATATACTAATTATATTAATATGATAAGCGGTTTAACCGGAAAGGAGTCCTATTATGCTTAACATTACAAAAAAGGCCAATGATAAAGAGCTTGTGATTTCCCTGGAGGGAAGACTTGATACTATGACAGCACCTGAACTGGAGAAGGAATTAAAGAATGACCTTGAGGGAGTGGAAACTCTGATCTTTGACTTCGACCAGCTTCAGTATATTTCCAGTGCAGGACTGCGCATCCTTCTTTCTGCCCAGAAACAGATGAATAAGCAGGGAAATATGATTGTCAGAAATTCATCTGAAGAGATTATGGAGATCTTTGAAGTGACCGGTTTCTCTGATATTCTTACTATCGAATAAGGAGAAACCATATGCAGACGGACAAGATTAAAGTATATTCCAATGGTGAAGGATTGGAAGAGGCATTGAATGAAACTTCCAGATTTGCTGAATATGAGCATCTTGATCCTAAGGTAAGTCTGCGTCTGCGTCTGCTTTCGGAAGAAGCCCTTGCCATGGTCCGTGCCATTACCGGAGATTTCAGTGCAGATTTCTGGCTCCAGGGTTCCGGAAAAAATAGATGCCAGATTCATCTTAAAGCGGAAACAGACATGGATTATTATAAAAAACAGGAACTGATTGACATTTCCTTCAAGAAGAGAAACGAAGCTTCAAAGGGAATTATGGGGAAGATCAGGGACTTGTTTGAAAATAGTCTTTACTCTTATGACGAGGCTTCTGAAATGCAGATGATGTATGGAGGTGCCCCACTGGTCTATGGCAATATGGGACTTACCAATGTCAGTGATACTTCCTCTGTTTTCTATACCTGGTCACTCAAAAAGTATGTAGATGACCTTGAAGTGTTCAGTGAAGATGAGGATAATGCAGAAGTTGCGGAAGCCGCATGGGATGAGCTTGAGAAGTCCATCATAGCCAACCTGGCTGACGATGTTCGTGTATCGGTCAGCGGGAATAATGTTGAGCTTATCATTGAGAAAGCAATTGCATAAATGAATGGTAATCCTGCAGGTGCTTTTTGCTGCCTGCAGGATTTTTCACTTAGTAGGCTTTTTCTTTTTTATTTTTTTATTATCATGAAACATTTGACCTTCCTTAAGTGTATACCTGGTAGAAGGAGAAAAGAATTCCTTTAATCATTTCGGAAAGGAGGACAGACTTTTTTATGAATGATCATCCTATGGAAAATGCTGAAAAAGCCTTGTCGCTTTACGGCACAGCCATTTTGAGAATGGCTTATTCCTATCTCCACAACATGTATGATGCAGAGGAGATTCTTCAGGAAACCATGATTCGTTATATCCGAAGCGCGCCGGTCTTTGATTCGGATGGGCATGAGAAAGCCTGGCTGCTGACTGTGACAGCCAATCTCTCAAAAAACCGGATTCGCTATAACAAAATACGGATGGCGGATCAACTGGCTGACGATCTGGCAGGACAAAAGCAGGAAGACCTGGCTTTTGTGTGGGATGCCGTTCGAATGCTGCCTGAAAAGTACAGAGAAGTGGTTCATCTTTTTTACCAGGAGGGATATTCTTCATCCCTGATTGCAGACATCCTGAAGATACCGGAATCAACGGTTCGCGTCCGCTTGAACCGGGCCAGGACAAAGCTTAAAGATATACTAAAGGAGGCGTATGATTTTGAAGGATAACAAATATCAGGAATTCATGTCCCATATCACACTGACTCCGGAAATAAAAGAAAGAGTAATGGAAGCCATCGAAGAGGAAATAGAAGAAATGGAAGCCGAGAAGGCTGACCTTGAGATGGTATCCGGAGAGGATAGGACAGATCGGAAAGAAGACTTCCCTGAAGAGGGAAATCAGGAAACAGGGAATGCAGTCTTAAGTGAAAGAAATAAAGAAAGAGCAAAAGCAAAGAAGGTCTATAAAAAGGCAGGAAGAAAACCTTCCATCCTGGGTATAGGGGGAATGGCTGCGGCGGCCTGTCTCTTGCTTCTGGTCGGCACCGGCCTGGGAGCTGTCTTTGCCGGAAGAAGTTACAGCAAAGGGGATGCTTCTATGCCTGTACAGACCGGGCAGTATGCAGAAAATGACTATGATACTTCTTCCAATGAAAGCGCAGCTTACGCAGAAGAAAGCTATGACGGTGAGGATTATGACATGGAAGAGGAAGCTTTTGTAGAAGACCAGAATTACCTTCCCCAGGAGCCTTCTGTATCGGGAAATCAGGATAGCCAATCTGTATCTGCGTCAGGGTCAACAGAAGCCCTTGCTGCTAAAGATAACCAGGATAAAAGTACATATACAGATGGAGATAATGGCAGCAGCCAATCACAAGAGGACAAAAAAAGCAGCCAGTCAACGGAAAAACTGATTTACACCTGTCGTGTGACGGTGGAAACGGAAAACTACAGAGACAGTATAAGGCAGATACGTGAATCTGTAGAAAAATGCGGGGGCTTCATTGAAAGCGAGTATGAATACGGAGACGGAGCCGGCTATGACTACAATTCCTCTGAAGAAGAAGCCGCGGATGTTTCCATCAAGCACAATAAGCTGGTGATCCGGATCCCCATGAAGCAGTACGACAGTTTTGTAAACGGAGCATCGGCCTTCGGCAATGTAACAGAAAAGAGTCAGGATGTGGAGAACATTACCAGAGTCTACAAGGATACCGGAACCCGGATCAAGGCATTGAAAACACAGGAAAAAAGACTTCTTCAGATGATGGAGAAAGCGGAAACCATTTCCGATATGGTTACGGTGGAAGACCGGCTGACTGATGTTCAGGCTGAACTGGAGTCTTATCAGAATTCTCTGAATGAGATGGACAGTAAGATTGACTATGGTACGGTTGAATTCTCTCTGCATCAGGTAAAAAGACTCAGCGAGCAAGGTCAGACAAGCTTTGCCCGGAAGATGAAAAACCGCTTCCTGGATGGTCTGATGGTCGTCGTGGAATTCTTCCGCGGTCTGGTTCTGGTCCTGGCTTTCCTCCTGCCCATTATTCCTCTTGTTTTGATTATCCTTCTTATCATTTTCGGAATCAGAAAAAGAAAAATGAGGAAAAAAGCAATCAAAAAAGCAATCAAATAGGAAAGAGAGTAATCGTTTCTTTACGATTTCGGTCTCATTTGTTATAATTGATTTGTAAAAAGTAAGGGGAAGTCAGTTTCGGCATGACTTTCACCATAAATAATGATGCGATTCACGGCTTGTCTGTCCGCAGGAATGGATGAGTCGTGCTTGCATGTAAGCTGTTTTGCTATACATGTTTTTTTAATAAGGAGCTTACAATGGATCAGGGCTACAGGGAGAACAGATTGTTGGAGCTGGCTTTGGAGCTTCAGGATATTGCCCAGGCAGGCATTTATTATGGAAGCGGGAAGTTTGACCGCCAGCGCTATGAGCAGATCAGGGAAATTGCAGCGCAGCTGATCAGCGCATGTACGGACCAGCCTCTGGAAAAGGCTAAACTGGATTTTTGCAGTGACGTAGGCTATGTTACACCTAAACTGGACACCAGAGCGGCTATTTTCAAGGAGGGGAAGATTCTGCTTGTAAAAGAAAGCGGGGGCCTGTGGTCTCTGCCTGGCGGATGGGTGGATGCGGATGTTTCTATCATGGAGAATACGGTTAAGGAAGTCCGGGAGGAAGCCGGACTTGAGGTGACGGCGGATCGTTTGGTGGCCCTGCTGGATCTTGATAAGAATAATCTCAAGTATCATCCCTTTAAAGTGATCAAGGCTTTTGTCCAGTGTTCCATCATCGGAGGACATTTTCACAAGAATATTGAGACGGTCGACAGTGACTGGTTTGGGCCGGATGAGCTTCCGGAACTGACAATGGATAAGAATACACCGGAACAGATTGCCATGTGCTTTGAAGCCCATGAGGCAGAATACTGGGAGACGGTATTTGACTGATCCGGTTGCCTGGCTGGCTGCCGGGATTCTCAAAACGGAGGTCCAGCCGGACCAGCCATAAGGACTGTGATAAAGGAAAAAAGCTCATAAGAGATGAAATGATGACTCTGCTTTTGACAGGTGGCCTTGACAGCAAGCCGTGAACAGAAAAAAAGAAAAGGGCAATAAAAAGGGGGAAAAGAATGAAAGTACCAGTAAAAATGCTTGTAACTGCCATGATCGGGCTATTGCTGATCCTGGGTGCAGGATGCGGACAGAGATCCGATTCGGGTATCGTTCTGAATAAACCGAACTATGTGGGAAAAACAGAAAAAGGGAAGCCGGAGTTTTCTTTAAAGTGGAACCGGTATCCGGATGCCGGAGGTTATGAGATCGCCATTTACGCAGAGGGGGAAGACCCCTTTGGCCGGGGTCCCTTCGCAATCCGTTCTGTCAAGAATATTTATCAGAACAAAACAAGCGGCAGTCTTGTCTTTTTGCGCGGAGTCTATACGGACACCATCACTTACCGGGTGAAAGTCCGTCCTATTGTTGCTGTGGACTCCCTCAAGGATTCTTCCAATGACATATGGTCCAATATCTGGGAGATTCGTTTTGACAAAGGTGAATATACAGTCACTGCCACGGATAGTGATTTTGACGAGGTATACGGTGATGGCGGATCCTCTGCTTCCGAAGATTCCACTCTTCCGGCAGGAGTAAACATCAATGGGCCGGAAACCGGAGACATTCAAATTGACAGCCAGGTATCGGAAGACCAGAAAGATCCTGCCCTCCGCCATGTATTTCCGGAACCCCTGACCCTCTATTTGTCAAAAGAAGCCGGAGAGGACCAGGACCTCGGGACCTCGGAGATCAGCAAGCTTGTGACCGGTGTGGATGATATATCCTACGGGGAACCCAGACAGAATGACATAAGCGACCAGGAAGTGGTCGGACTCTTCTCCGAAGCAATCTCCGGAATTCAGGTAACCGGAAAGGTTGATGACATTACAGATAATAAAACATCTTTCTATTATAGCGGTCAGGATGCCAAAGGAAAAGAAATCTTCAGCTTTTCAATCTGTGACGGTATGCTGGTCGGGAAAGACGGGAGATACAGCCTGATGGGACTGGAAGCCCTGACCAATGTAAAAGGAATCATCTCGGCCGATGGCTGGACCGGCTTCCTTAATGACCAGGCGGCCAAGGCAGACAATTATGATGAGACAAAAACGGTTTCAGGAGCTTCCCTGACCGATGCCGTCGGATACTCGACCGCCCTTATGGCAGGTAAGGCCCCCAAAAACATCATTTATCTTGGAGGAAGTATTGATTCAAAAGAAGATATGGATCCCATAAGCCTTGATCAGGCAAAAGATCTGGATAATATCTGGAAGGCAGTGTCTGCCATGAAGATTGGAAAAGAAGAGAAAGATCCCTCCGGAGAAAACTGGCATCTGATTTTCCGTTTCTACGGGGAACATATGAATTTCTGTGAATCCGCACGGATTTCCTTTGTAGGAAATTGTGTCCGGATCGGAAACCAGTATTATCAGGTAGAAGGACTGGATTCTCTTTATGACACTGTTCAATGTGACATGTTCCGATACCTGAAGGCATTCGGAAAAGCAAAAAAGATCAGTCCTGTATACTAGAGGAAGAAACCATGCCCAAGATAGCAGCAATAATCGGTGTGCTTGGCTTATCCTTTTCCTCCATTTTTGTCCGGCTGGCTGACGCCGACAGCCTGGTGCTGGCTTTTTACAGGATGCTCTTTGCCTGCATACTTCTCTTACCCTTCATTTTAAAAACATCTATACAAGAATACAAAAAAGTCCCGGTTAATCAACTGGGACTCTGTCTTGTCAGCGGTGTATGCTTCGCCATGCACCTGCGCTGTGCATTTCTTGCTTTTGGAATGACCAGCATCGCAGCGGCAACTGTTCTGGTCAACACGGAAGTGTTTTTTGTTGCCCTGGGCGGTTTGGCTCTGGGTGAAGACAGGATTCGGATGAAACAATGGATCGGTATTTTTCTGGCATTTTACGGAAGTATCATCATTGCCATGGGCGATGCCGGAGGGGGAGGATCTCTGCTGATGGGAGACCTGGCAGCCCTTATGGGCGCATTGTTCTCAGCAGGCTATACCCTGATCGGGAAAAAAAGCAGAAAGTATCTGACAACCAATGCCTATACCGGGCTGGTCTACCTGGGCGCAGCCCTGACACTGGCCCTCAACATGGGAATAGAAAAAAAGCCCTTTACCGGCTATGCCCCCTATAATTACCTTTTGGCCCTGGGCATGACCCTGGTATGCACATTCCTGGGCCACAGCCTTTTCAGCTGGTGCCTCAAGTTCGAAAGCGCATCCTACGTCTCTCTGGTGAAACTGCTCGAGCCGGTATTCGCATCCGTCATGGCACTACTATTATTCCGGGAAATCCCTCCATCCGTGACATTGGCAGGAGGAATCCTGGTAATCGGAGGAATCGCAGGATATATACTCCTGTAGTGGGACAGTGGGGAC
>CADBME010000327.1 GCA_902795715.1 uncultured Lachnospiraceae bacterium
GATAACAGGACTTGAACCTGCACCGAGGAACCCCGACTAGAACCTGAATCTAGCGCGTCTGCCAATTCCGCCATATCCGCTTACGAATTAAGATTCTACCACAAAGGATTTGAAAATGCAAGGATTATTTTAAGTATTCTATAATCCCTCTTTCCCGTTGAAATACTTCCAATTTCTGGTCTGATAGATGGTTATAATAGTAGAAATACAAGTTTTTTGACATAAGGCATCCCAACTTGAGATACTTAAGGGAGGTATAGATCATGCGTGTTGCCATCTATCAGTTTCAGAATGCACAAGGTGATTGTCCCAGTTGTAATCAGGCCGGTAACCAGATGATTGCCATCGGGCGTGAGTCCTGTCAGTCAAAAGCTCGGGAATTGTTTGGTGATTCCTGCGAGTTTATTTTTTACCTGGACCGGGGCCAGTCTCAGCTTAAGGGAGACAGTATTCACAATGCAATTAATCATCCTCGTTTCTCGTCTCTTCTCAGGGATATCGAAAAAGGAGAAATTGATGCAGTGGTTATGACCTATATGGGTGCCCTCAGCATGGATGAGGCTTTTATCATCGACTTTTATCGTTTTTTAAAAAAACATGGCATAAAGCTTATCACTGTCCGTGAGGGTTTCCGCATTATGGACATGTTGGATAAGGTTTTATTCCTGGCTTCTTTCTGAGGGATATTTAGTCATTTGAGTTGTCATAAGGATTGTCTTCCGGATCTGTTTTTTAAGGTCCGGAAGTTTTTTTATATCAGATTTGTTTGCGCACCAGGGCATATTCATCCCCGTTTCGATAATAAGGGCAGCTTTTTTGATTTTGCTGCAGTAGTCGGTAATAGTCATCTTCATCCATATCGGCATCGCATATGTATTCTTCATATTCCTCATCATAAGTATAATAAGCGCACTGCAAGCATTGATTATCCATTTTCTTTATCTCCTCCTTTTTTCGACAGTTTTTATACTAAGGTCTGGAAGAGTTCCCTTTAAAAAAGTCTACTCTTTTATAATCCATTTTCTTTTTTCTTTCTTTTGCTTCATACCTGTTTCAGAAAAAGACACTCAAAGTGTTTTTCTTTCCACAATAGTGTTGCTTTTCCTGACTAATTTCCATAAAATAGGATTGTTTTTAAGGATTCTGTCCAAACGAATCCGTCTTGTCGTTTCCGCTGTAGCTGCGGGGCAGCTTTTATCGCTTTTTATAGCACTTTGAGGTTAATTATGAATCTTAGTTTTATGCTTCTTACTCAAATTCTTGTTATGGCCATTTATATCTTAATCGGATATGTTGGCGTCAGATTTCATATTTTGAAGACAACCGACAGTTCCAGATTCGCTGCACTGGTTTTATATATCATAACTCCTGCTCTTGTTTTTGATGCTTTTCAGATTTCTTTTTCCATGGACAAGGTCTTTGGTTTTCTTCTGGCTGTTTTTGCCTCCTTGCTCATGCATATTCTGTTTTTTCTATTTGTTTTTTTGGTAAAGAAAATCATTCCCATGAACTCTATTGAGCGTGCTTCTCTCATTTATCCTAACTGCGGCAATCTTATTGTCCCTCTGATTGCTACTGTGCTGGGGGACGAATATGTTATCTATTGCTGTGCATTTATGAGTGTTCAGCTTGTTCTTCTTTGGACTCATGGAGCTTATATTATCGGAGGGAAAAAAGCTGTGAATCTGCGCAAGGTTGTCACGAATCCCAACCTCATTGCCATGGCGGCCGGCCTTCTTTTCTTTTTTACCGGAATGAAATTGCCGGAAATCCCGGCTGCGGCAATAGAACGTACAGGGGCCTGTATTGCTCCCGTCAGTATGATTGTCATAGGTATTTTGATAGCCTCTGCCGACCTCAGATCTGTTTTTTCCAGGAGTCGTTCCTGGCTGGTCTGTCTGCTCAGATTAATTATAATGCCTTTACTTACAATATTGTTGCTCTGGCTAACCCGGGTCCCCTTTCTGATGGACAAAGGAGCTGAGATTCTTTTTGTTTCTTTCCTGGCTGCCTGTGCTCCGGTTGCTGTCAATGTCACCCAGATTGCAGACCTTTATGGAGAGGATTCCATTTTAGCCGGAAGCATTAATATTATGAGTGTCATTTTGTGCATAGCAACCATGCCCTTGATGACGGTCATCTACCAGTGGACTTTTCTATGATGTCTTCCATCCGGATTCTTTCCTTTATGTCTTCCAGTGAGTCTTTCCGAATTTATTCTTAACAGCTAATTTGGTTTTTTTCTATATAAAAATAAGGGGGACGCTGTCATGCATGCGTCCCCTCTGATATTTTTTGAAATCCTTTTGGCCGCTTTCATGGAAGGTTGACTCAGATATCAGAGTCCTCATAACTTCCTTTCATCCTTGCATACTCGAACAGACCGATTGCCAGAAGTTTGCCGCTGCTGTCATAGACTTTTACTTCACTGACACTGAGTCTTTTCCCTTCTTTCACGACTTCGGCTTTACAGACAAGTTTGTCCGTGTTCATGGCTGCTGCCAGGTATTCTATACTGCCCGACGCTGTCGCCACCCGGTTGCCATGGGTTGCTGCTGCCGCTCCTCCTATGGTGTCCGCCAGGGTGTACAAGGCACCGCCGTGAACCGATCCGTTAATATTCAGGATTTCCTCCCTGACCGGCATCTCACCTATGGCGATGCCTTTTTCAATCCTTTTGGTGTCAATCTTCAGAATACGGGCAAATATATTGTCAAGATTTCGAATCTGTCTGATTTTTTCGTAATCCATTATTTAGCGTCTGCCTCAACGATCTTATTATCTTTCAACAGGTTTTCGGTCAGCTGATCTCTGATTGCTTCTTCCCTCAGGTCTTCTTTCGGAACATTATTCATAACGTCTTCGACACTTTCAAAACCCCAGGCCAGATAAGCCTCTGCTGCTTTCTTGATCTGGTCATCTGTGGGATCGATTTTATAGGTCTCCACCAGAAGATCATAAACGCAGTTGTATTTCAGCATATACTTAGCATATTCTTCAATATCCTTGAACTTGGGATAGTTCTCTTTAAAGTATTCGTCAAAGGCGATTTCTTCGTCTTCCTCCATCCCCTCGTACATTTCAGAGCCTATGTATTCTGTCTGATAATCTATTCCTTTTTTCACAAGGTCTTCCGGAAAATCTTTCTTCTGTTCCGAATTGTCTACAATCTGAGCGAAAAGATCCTGTATTGCCTTATTGTCGGCTTCCTCTTTTTTCCACTCCTCCATCTCTTTTCTGGTATTCTTTTTATACTCATCGACTGTTTTGCTCTCGCCGTTTGTGAGTTCCTGAACGTAGGCATCGTCGAGTTTGCGCATTTCCTCTTTCTGGATAGAATTGATGGTGATGGTTACGACACAGTCTTTTCCGGCCAGCTTTTCGTCTTCGTCTTCAGCGCCTTCTTCCATATAAGGTTCTTCGCCGTCATCGTCAAGGCCGTCGTCCGAATCCCCTTCACTCAAGTCATCCGCGCTCAGGGCATCATCATAATCATCGTATTCATCATAATCCATCTCATCCTCTGCCAAATCGTCCGCGAAAGTGTTCTTCACATCAAACTGGTCGCCGATTTTCTTGCCGATGATGGAATTGTCCATGTTTTTCTTGAGAAATCCCATCTCATTTTCGCCCAGATAATATGGCTGACCGGACACGGTATATTCATCTATGGGTTCTCCATCGACACTGATCTCGTAGTCAACATCGACAACATCGCCTTTTTTTACGGTATCCCGATCTGTGATATCCACAAGTTCTGTCTCCAGAGCAGAGTTGATCTGTTCCTCGACCTCTTTGTCGGTTACTTTTACGGATTCTTTCTTAACGGTGAGGCCGGTGTAGGTTCCCAGCTTAACATAATCGGCCGGATTCTCTGCCTTGGGCTCTTCCGGCATATCATCAAAGAAATCACTGTATCCTTCTGTTGTGGCTTCTGCTCCGTCTTTTCCGCTTTTTGAGCTGCTTGTACTGCATCCGGCTGCCAGGCTAAGGGCCAGAATTAAGGTCATCAGTAATGCGATTCTCCTCTTCATAAAAGTCCTCCTTGCTTTTTTTCAGGCTTTTCTTGATCTTTCATCCACTTCTTCACTCATTATTCTTTTCAATAGATGCCTTCCTGTAGCGATTCAGGCAGGCATACAATTCCTGTTTTCTTACGTAAACCGGCTGTCCGCAGGAGTAGCCTCCGGGAATCAGGGACAGGAGCCCCTTTGTCTGAATCTGGTCATAGAGACGGTCAATGATCTTGCGGAGACTCTCAGGGCTTTTTGTTCTCTGCAGCAGATTTCCCATCAGATAGGCCAGACATATGGTCTGCCCGTTTTCAGAAAGCTGCTCCAGGTAACGGACATCAATGGCCTCCCGGTCGATCATCACGGTGTCGGTCCCCATAGCTTTCAGCTTCAACCTTCCCTCTCCGGCTTTTCCGGCAGGCTTCAGCATACGATGACCTCCAGTCCCCAGAATCTCCCGGTCATTAGATAATTCTTCTTTATCCGAACAAAGTCCGACTGCCCGGCAGATTTTTTCTGCCTCCGGGCTGACATCTCTGACCCGGTAACGTTCCATCATAAGAACCGTATCCGCCACGGACAGATAATCGCCCGAGCTACCTATGACAATAACAAAAGATATCCCTTGTCTGCAACTTAAGTTCTTTATATGTTTTAGCAATGTAGAGATGGGTTCCTTTTCATCTGATACCAGCATGGCCATAACCCTGTCCCGAATCATAAAGTTGGTCGCCGAGGTGTCCTCGTCCAGAAGGAGCAGTCTGGATTCCGCTTCCAAAGCCTCCACCAGGTTTGCTGCCTGGGAGGTGCTTCCGCTGGCATTTTCTGTGGAGAAATCACTGGTATCCTGGCCATTGGGTAAATTTCGGATAAAAAGGGATATGTCGGAGTGCTTTACACTCCTTCCATCTTCGGACCGGATCTTGACCGCATCCTCTCTGGCAATCACATATTCCCTCCCATCCCCCGGAATATGGTTGTATACCCCTTGTTCCAGAGCCTTAAGAAGGGTAGATTTTCCATGGTAGCCACCTCCGACAATCACGGTTATCCCCTCCGGAATCCCCATTCCGCTGATCTTTCCCCGGTGAGGGAGATCCATTTCCACTTTCAGGCTGTCCGGACTGATGAAAGGAACACAGTCTCTCATAGGCCGGTCTGAAACTCCGCTTTCTCTGGGCAGTCTGGATCCGTCTGCTGCAAATGCAATCAGTTTCCGCTTGCCAAGCTGCTCCCGTATATATTGCTGATCATCAGACAGGTCTATCGCCCTGCCCAGCATTTCCCGGTCTTCTTTAGACCAGTTATTATAGAAGAAACTTTTCAAAACCAGTTCCGGGATCACCCGGTTGACCAGCTCGGTCATTTCCTTTCCAAGGATAGTTCTTCCCCTTGCCGGAAATCCCAGTTCGAAACGGAATTCCAGTCCTTCTTCTGTAAAATGGACCGCGATTCGCTCAAGTACCGTCTGCCCTACCGGGCAGGTTGTTATTCTTCCGCTCTTACCGGAGCCGCCGATGCCTCCGGCCCGGCCTCTCCCATAGCCTTCTCTGCTTGTGGTCCCGGCAGGAGAACTGCCTCCGGTTTTTCTAAGATTTCTGTGAAAGACCCGGAGGATCCGGTCTTCCGCAGCAATTCTTCTATGTTTTTCCTGGTAGTATTCCCTGGGGAATCCATGCTTCTTTTCCGAAATCTCAATCCGGAGCCGGGAGGGAGAGGCAAAGGGGTCTCCCTGTACATGATCGATATGAAGAATATATTCACCGTACCGGTAGGACCCGGCCAGGGTCTTATACATCCCGTAACTTTTATGGTCAATCCTCTGTATGGACTCCCTTAAATCCTCTTTCCCCTTCATGTCACTTCCCTCGTAGTTAATATTATTTTAATGAATCACAGTTCCGGCAGGTACCGCATCATCCGCAAATAGGACCTTGCAGCCGAATTCATCACCGCTTGCCGCGAGCAGCATACCATTGCTCTGGATACCCGATAATTTGGCAGGCTTCAGATTAACAATCACGATGATTTTCTTTCCGATCAGTTCTTCCGGCTTATAATCCTGGCGGATGGAGGAGACAATCACTCTTTGGCCCAGTCCGTCGTTCAGCGTCAGCTTAAGCAGTTTATTGGCTCTTTTAACTATTTCGCAGTCTACAACCTCACAGACTCGAAGATCAATTTTCTGGAAATCTTCCAGGTCGATCTGGTCTTTGACAGGAGGAAGGGCATTGCGGAGGGCTTCCTCTTCGGCCGCTGCTTTCTCGGCTGCAATTCTTGCTTCCTCTTCCTCTTTGGCACGGCGGATAGCTTCTTCTTTTGCTCTGGCTGCAAGTTCTCTTTCCTGATCGGTCTGAGGAGTCGAAAAATCCAGCAGGGGCAGATAGCGCTGGGGCTCTACTGCATAGAGGAAAAGGTACAATCTCGGGCCGGCATCTTTTCCGATCATCAGCCGGTAAGTGTTCTTAAAGAAATCTGCCTGGAGCTTTTTCTTATTTTCTTCGACAAAATCCTCCCGGGCTTCTTTGGGTACCGTATAGATAAAGCTGTTCAGCTCATCCAGATCATAACCGCCTTTTTCGATGAAATCGTGAAGGATTCGGATCTCCTTCTTCTGGGCATCGTCCATCTGCTCATAGTATTCCCAGTTCCTGTAGCCGAGCAGAGTATTCATATTCTCGGGAGAGCACTTCTCCAGCCAGTAACGGGCCAGCCCCAGTCTTTCCAGAAATTCTTCTTTTTTATAAGGTGTCCCGATCTTTTCAAAGACAACCTCCAGCATGTCCGCATTAAAATCAACAACCGATCCGAAGTTTACGATCTGCTGCATGGGAACCGGATGCAGATCTCTTCCTTCGATCAGGCAATTGTACATAATTCCTTCGATGTTATCAAAGTTTTTACCTTTACCCGCCTGATGAACTTTGAGCATCTTGTCAAACTCAAAATACTGACGCAGGATTTCTTCATCGAAGCAGAAGTCAAAAGCTTTGTTAGGCTCTGCTCTGGAATAGAGCCAGAGAATAACTTCCGGCTGGTAGATTTCAAGCAGAGTTTCAGGGGTCAGGTTCAATCCGGTTGATCCGGACATTTTTCCTGTCGTCCCCTTGATTCCGATAAATTCATAACCCTTAAACATGGGAGCCTTGGTATTAAAGATCTTCTTTGCGATAATCTTACTGGTATCGTAACTTCCTCCGGGACTTGCATGGTCTTTTCCACCCGGCTCAAAATCCACATCCTCATACATCCAGCGCATGGGCCAGTCAATCTTCCAGGCCAGCTTGCAGTTGAAATCCTTGCTGAAGTCCCAGCTGCCGCTATGGCCACAGGCACAGGTATACTCCGCATGAACCCCATCCTCGCTGATGGAAGTAATTCTGGTCTCGTCCTTGCCGCAGACCGGACAGTAAATACTCACTGGGAAATAAGCTTCTCTCTCCTCCGGAGTTGCCACCTGCTGGCGGAACTTGTCCAGAATATCAAAAATCTCTTTTCTCTTCTGAATGGCCTGAATCACATAAGGGGCATATTTCCCACTTCTGTAGTTTTCGCTCTGTCTGCGGAAATCCACTTCGATGCCGAACCGGGCCAGAGACCTCTCAAATTCTTTCTCGAAATGCTCTGCATAGGAAGCACAGCAACCGTAGGGATCCTTGACATCAACATAGGGCTTGCCTATATCCTGCTCAAGTTCCGGAGCTATCTCCCGGACATTGACCGGAACCTTGCGAAAACGGTCGAATTCGTCCCAGGAAAAAAGAAGTCTGGCCTTCTTTCCTTCCTTTTTCAAAGCTTTATAAACAAAATAACTGGTCGCGATGTCTCTGAAGTTCCCGATATGAATGGATCCGGATGGGCTGATACCTGCAGCGCAGACATATTCCTCCTTGTCCGGGGATCTCTTTATAATATCTTTGGCAATCCTTTCAGACCAATGCATGCTGATTCCTCCTGTGATTATATTTAGGTTAAATAAAGAATCTTTATTCAATCCGTGTCTCAAAACTAATTTATGATTATAACAAAACAAAAAGAGGTTTTCAACGAAAACCTCTTATATCAGTACATTTCAGTTTGTTTTCTATCCGTCTATTTCACAAGTTTGCGAATATAACGGTAGAGTTTTCTGCTGTCGCTTAGACGTTTCTTTCCACTGGAGCTGCCCAGTACGACTACTGCATAGTGATGGTTTCTATACTGGTAAACCGTAGCAATACAGTTCCCTGCCAAACTGGTGGTTCCGGTTTTACCTCCCAGCACTCCGTTATACTGGCCCAAAAGCTTGTTGGTATTTTTCATCCGGATTCTGCTATGCTTCTTCAGGGTAACTGCCGTCCACCTGCGTGTGCCCATGTATTTCCGGACTGTTTCATTATTATATGCATAGCGAAGGATCAGAGCTGTATCATAAGCACAGGTGTAATGATTTCCGGAAGGAAGACCATGGGGATTGGAATAATGAGTTTTGCGACATCCCAGAGCTTTCGCTTTCCGGTTCATCTTCCTCAAAAATGCCTTCTGGCTTCCTGATGTTTTGATTGCCAGTGCAGTTGCGCACCCGTTGCTGGAGGGAAGCATTGCCCCGTAGGACAAATCCTGTACCGTCCAGGTGTCCCCCACCCGCATGGGGAATCTGGAGAACTTTACCTTGGATACTGTTTCATTGATCCGGAATGTAGACATGGGAGAGTTAGTTTCCGCTGCCAGAGTCACTGTCATCAGCTTTGTGATGCTTGCCTGGTTTCTTTTATCATACCTTTTCTTGCCATATAGAATTCTTCCGGTATCCATATCCATGACAATCGCACTCTTGGCACTAATCTTCGGTCTCTTTGCCGCAAAAACAGGCATAGGCCCGACAGCCAGCCCCATAAGGAAGGCCATAATCAGAGTGCAGATGATTCTTCTCTTCTTAATGAATTTCTGCTGCATATATGCTCTCCTTTTCATTATGATCATCGTTTTCTTACTACCTGGTTATATATTTTTAATCCCTTGATCTCCAAGTTCCGGGATCAAAAGTCATAAACGTTAGATATACTAACATATCAGACTGTTTTTTTTCAAGAGTCATATTTAACTGAAAATAAGTGGTCATTGGAAAAAAATGTGGACAATGTGGATAAAACTGTGGATAAACTCCTGTTTGTTTTTAAAAGTATAAATTTCGATATGTGTTCATTTTGTAAAAATGTCCATAATATTATATTTATTGTTATCTATATCTATAAACTGTATCTATGTAGAGTTCTATAAACAAGCTATAGTGCTATCTTTGGATTATTCATGTGGATAACTATCAAATTAAATATTGACAAGCCAGTTACACTGTGTTAAATTATATTGTATCAAATATAATTTGAAAAGATATTTATACAGTTAGATTTAATAAGCAATTATCACAGACAGGAGGTTTCAAATGAGTTTTTATGATTATTCAGTAACCGATATGGAAGGTAAAGAAGTTTCCATGAAAGATTTCGAAGGTAAGGTTGTCCTGGTAGTTAACACCGCAACAGGCTGCGGCTTCACTCCTCATTATGAAGACATTGAAAATATGTATGAGAAGTACCACGAAGCCGGATTAGAAATCCTGGATGTTCCCTGCAACCAGTTTGCCGGACAAACTCCGGGTACCGATGAAGAGATCCATGAATTCTGTACTCTTCATTATAATACAAAGTTTCCTCAGATGACCAAGTCTGACGTAAACGGAGAAAACGCGCTTCCCCTCTTTACATGGTTAAAAAGTCAAAAGGGATTTGAAGGTTTCGGCAAGGGACCAAAGGCCCTCATGATGAGCGGTCTTCTGAAGAAAATTGACAAAGACTATAAAAACAATCCGGATATCAAGTGGAATTTTACCAAATTTGTGATTGACCGGGAGGGTAATGTTGTGGCTCGTTTTGAACCAACAGCCAAGATGAGTGATGTGGAAAAATGCATAGCTGAATTAATTTAGCATCATTCCCTTTGACAAGGAATCCCTTCAATATTTAGAAGCATTCAAGGAGAACTAATAATATGGAAAGAGTTGATATCGCGATTATTGGAACCGGTCCTGCCGGCTTGGAGGCTGCTGTTACCGCAAAAATCCGGAACAAGACTCTCCTTCTGATAGGAAATAAGGATTTCAGCAGCAAGCTGGTCAAGGCAGAACTCATCCGCAATTATCTGGGATTGGCCGATATATCCGGAAGAGATCTGGCGGATCATTTTCAAGAGCACTTGGACAAATTAGAGATTGAAATCACAGAAGATAAGATTACGGCTGTCTACTCCATGGGCGATTATTTTGCTCTTCAGAATTCAAAAAATGAATTCTATGAGGCCAGGACCATTATTCTGGCTACCGGGGTAATGCAGGGCAAACTCTATCCCGGTGAGGAAGAGTTTCTTGGCCGGGGGGTCAGCTACTGTGCCACCTGTGATGCCCCCCTCTATCACGGCAAGACCGCCGTCGTAGTAGGATCTTCTGAAAAGGAAGAAGAAGAGGCTGATTTCCTGGCAGAAGTTGCCGATAAGGTTTTCTATATACCGACCTACAAAGGTGATGTTCAGGTTAAGGATTCTATAGAGGTCGTAAGGGAAAAACCGAAAGCAATCTTTGAAGACGAAGGCAAACGAGTTTTAAAAACGGATGGCGGAGCCTACCCGGTCGACGGCATTTTTATCCTGAGGGAAAGTGTTTCACCGGCTCAGCTGGTACCCGGACTTGAAACGGATAAAAATCATGTAAAAGTGGACCGGACCATGGCAACAAACATCCCCGGATGCTTTGCCTGCGGGGATATCGTCGGTAAACCCTATCAATATATCAAGGCGGCCGGCGAGGGGAACATCGCCGCCCTGTCCGCAGTGGGCTACCTTGCAGAAAAGAAGCGCCAGGAAGAAAAAAAGCGGAAAGAGGAGGAAGAAAGAAATCGTGGCAAATGAATTTACAGAAGTCTGCCATCCGGAGCCTGACGGAACTTTTGACATGCTCAAGCTGGATCATCAGCTCTGCTTTCCCCTCTATGCCTCTTCCAGGAAGATTGTAAGTCTTTACACTCCTCACCTGAAAGAGCTGGGCCTGACCTACACCCAATACCTGGTTTTTCTGGTCCTCTGGGAGAAGGATCATATCAGTGTCGGTGACTTATGCCATCGCCTCTACCTGGACACCGGAACCGTCACCCCTCTTCTGAAAAAAATGGAGAAGGAAGGCTATATCAAACGAATCCGCAAAAAGGAAGACGAACGGATTGTCCTGATCATCTTAACGGATAAAGGGCGATCTTTGCGGGAAAAAGCCAGCCTAATTCCGGAACGGATCGGAAGCACGATTTCTCTTTCGGAAGAGGACGCCGCCAAGCTTTACCAGCTTCTCTATCAGCTGTTGGATCTATGCACTTAAAAAAACTTTTTCATGCATGCTTACCCATGCTCGCCAGGCAAACTAAAAGTCGGGAAAGATCAACCTTTCTTTCCCGACTTTTTCCTCTTCTATGCCTAATCTTTACTTAATCAATATCTGTTTTTCAACTTTATATCTTTCTCAGATTTTATCAATCCTGTTTGCTTATTTTCCCCTTTACGGTCTCTGCCGCTCCACTGGCCTTTCCTTTCACGGTTTTAGCCGCTCCGCTGGCTTTTCCTTTTACCGTCTCTGCCGCCTCGCTGGCCTTTTCTTTTACCGTCTCCGCCGCTCCGCTGGCTTTTTCTTTTACCGTCTCCGCCGCCTCACCGGCTTTTCCTTTTACCGTTTCCGCCGCCTCACCGGCTTTTCCTTTTACCGTCTCTGCCGCCTCACCGGCTTTTCCTTTTACTGTCTCCGCTGCACTCTCAGCCTTCTGTCTGACCGTATCGACCGCTTTTTGAGCAGTATCCTTAACAGCATTTCTGTGGGAATGGGCCTTCTTCTTCTTTCTCCCTTCCTTTTCTCCGGGATTCCTTCCGGCAGAATTTCTTTTTTCCTTTGTTTTTTTCTGGTCTTCTTCGGTCTGGACCGGATCCGGTTTTTTCATGGATAAGTCCCTGAGAATCCGGACTCTGGAAGGGTCGCCTTCCACACACAGATCTCCATAGGTCGTGGGATCAATTTTCCCAGAAGCAATGCCAAGCAGGGTCTCTGCATCCGTGCTGATTATAGTATCTCTGTCATAGTACTCATAGGGTTCAATCCGGATTTTTCCCTCATCAATCTCCATATACAAAGCGCCATGCCCCTCACCCCAGATGTTAAACTGTATGGCAACATGCTCATCAATTCCGGAGGCATCCATACCGCAGTAAACCTCCCGCAATCGTGCAACTATCCTTTCGTACATCATATATACTCTACCTCCGCAATCCTCTTATTTATCTGACATGTATATATTCCCGAAACTCTTCTGCTTTTATGGGCCTGGAAAAATAATATCCCTGAACAAGGTCACATCCCAGATCCTTTAATATCCTTACCTGTTCCTCGGTCTCAACCCCTTCGGCTATGACGGGAACCGAGAGATAATCGGCAATATCAAGAATGATTTCCAGCATCCTCGTGTCTTTTCCCTGTTGAAATGCGTTGCGGATGAATTCCATATCCATCTTGAGCACATCTACCGGGAGATTGGAAAGCATGTTCAAAGAGGAATAACCGGAACCGAAATCGTCCATCTCAATTTTAAAACCGATTTCCCTCAGCTGCCTTACCATGTCAATAATCTGATCGACGTCATCTGCATAGGCTGATTCCGTAACTTCCAAAAGGATATCCCCGGTTTCCAGATTATACTCATGAAGGATCCTCCGGAAGGTATCCACAAGGCATGGGTCATACATATCCACCCTGGAAACGTTGACGGAAACGGGAAGAGCAGAACCATCTTGGATTTTCCATTCCCGGATATAAGCTGCGACTCTTTCCCATACATAAGTATCCAGGGCCTGAATCAAACCATTGTTCTCAAAAAGCGGAACAAAAATGGCAGGGGATATTTTCCCTTTTTGGGGATGGTCCCAGCGAACAAGGGCTTCCGCGCTGGCCAGCACAGGCTCTTCTCCCTGAATATTGTATTTGGGCTGAAAATATATCTGAAACTGTTTTTCCTGTATGGCTGTGTGGAAGCTCTCAAGGAGCTGTTCTTCATAAATCTGCCTCTCATGCAGTTTCTGATCATAGATTCCAACTGCCCGGGCCGGACCGGACTGGTCTGTGATCGAAGCCATCTTTGCCCGGTCAAACCGTCTCTCCATCTTCAATGACTTGTCTACCCTGGGGTAAACGCCCATTCGAACCCTGACCCTGTTCTCGGAATTCTCTCCCTTTTCCATCCGCACGGAGGCTGCCTCAAGGATTTTCTGATAATCTTTTCCATGGGGACAGTAAATCAGAAAGGTGTCTGCTTCTCTCCGACAGACGAATGCCCCCGGTCCATCTAAAGCTTCACGAAGGCCGCTGCCAATCCTTTTTAATATTTGATCTCCAAAGGCCGCTCCGAATCGTTCGTTTATAATATGAAAATGATTGACATCGATCAGCATGGCATCCATCTCCGTGTCCGGATGATACTGGTCGTACTGCTGAGCATAACTGAAAAAATATTCCCTGTTGTAAAGACCGGTCACCGTGTCTCTCTCCGTAGACCGGATGGTCTGACGGTCTTCAAAAAGTTCAATCGTTCTGAGAATTCTGGCCCGGATTATTTCCGGCTGGGGATAGGGTTTGGGTATGAAGTCCATTGCTCCCAAAGTCAGACACTCCACTTCGGCTTTCTGATCGGATGTCATGACAATGACCGGAATCCTTTTCAGATCAGGATCCTCTTTCAGGAGGCGAAGCACCTCTGTGCCATTGAGAACAGGCATCATAAGATCCAAAAGAATCATCGATAAAAAGTTTTTTTGCCTGCGGATTTCTTCCATGGTTTCCCCGCCATCCGCCGCAAATACAAGCTCATAGTCGTCCCGGAGAATAGCGGCCAGGATTTCCCGGTTTATCATCTCGTCATCGGCAATCAAAATACGGCGCTTTCTGTATTCTGTCTGAATTATTTCATGCTCGTCCGACATATACAGCTCCTTCCCACTGCTCTGTCCTATTCTATCTATCTATATAGCAATTGACGTGGACCGCCAAGGCCGGAATCATTTCCGCTTACAGGATTACCTTGTCCTGGCCCCCATCGCCTTCAGTTCTTTCTTTCGCTGATACATAAGTGTGTCCGCGCGCTCGAAGACATCATGGAAATCTTCATCTTTGCCGGGTTCAAAGTCGGACATCCCACCCGAGATGACGACTTTTCCCAGGGAAATGTTGTCTTCAACCCGCTGATTCAGATCCTGCAGCAGGCCATCCCTGTGGTCATAGTCTCTGCCGGAAAGAACAACCACAAATTCATCACCGCCAATCCGGTAAACAGGGCTATGCAAATAAATTTCACAAATCAGGTCACTGGCTGAACGTATATAGTCGTCGCCGGCCTTATGACCCAGGGTATCATTAATATATTTCAATCCATTAACATCGCATACCAGGACACCAAAGGCGGCCTGCAATCCATCTTTGATGGATCGGTTCATGGAAATCTCCATTTCCGCATAGGCATGCTTGCTCTTTACCCCTGTCAAAGGGTCTTTGTTGGCCATTTCTCTGACTGTTCCCAGTTCTTTCTCCTTCTCCCTGGCTCTCCGGCTTATCAATGCATAGTTGTTCAGCAAGACGGCCAGGGATAGCAGCATGAGGATTATAACAACGATAATACTTCTGGTATTGGTATAACGGATCATGGCCAGCTCCCGCAGAATAAGCTGGTCTCCGGCATTGCCTCCCAGCCCATGGTAATGCTGAATGATTCGGTTCATGGCCTCCGTGGTTGCGTTCATACTATTCTGACTCATCCACACCAGAGAGACAAACAAAACCAGAGAAAGAAGCCCGACCCAGACGATGATGGAATAGCCAAACCTTCCGGAACTGTCCCTGCTGAGAACCAGGCGGAAGAAAAGGAAGCCAAGAATCGCCCATATTACAAAGAGA
>CADBME010000328.1 GCA_902795715.1 uncultured Lachnospiraceae bacterium
ACAGTCCTTTTTTTGTCACATTTCATTATTTTCTGCGCGGTGCAGATAGCCTTCTGAAACGGCCATCTGGGACATGTTATGAGGCCAAACCGGGCCATAATAGCCGGCAATCTTCAAATTAGTAAGCCACTTATTCTGTACCCCTCTTTAACTTTATCAACTTCTCTATATCATGTTTTAACTTTTCTTTTCCTAGATTTGGAAGTAAATATCTCTGCAAAAGAAACTGTGACAACACGGCACATACTACAATCAATGGCAATAAATACCATAAACCAAGATACCATATTGCTGAGATGCCTGATCCCATAAGAAGGTATACTGTTATGACCAGCCGTCTCCGGTTAGAGAATTCCTGATGGTGAAATAATGGCCTGTCATACCAATCAAGAATCCTGTCTCTTCCCGATACTCTGCCGTTTTCATCTGCTGTCATCATATAACCTTGGGCTTGATATATTCCTCTTGCCATATCGATAGGTTTTATGATTCCTCTTGGATCAACAATATCTTCCACAAACAGGTTGTTTAACCGGTCATCGACGATATATCTGCTTTTATAACTGATCTCGGCCACAATGCTTTCTGCCGTTGGCATTCTAAGTATCTGGCCTATGGAAGCTAAGAAAACTCCAATGATAGAGATTATAGTAATAATAAGTCTCGCCATCTCCGGTATCATAAAGTATTGAACCAACAAAGGGGAATATGAAGAAAAATCAAGACCTATCACAAGGATCAAAACAAGCGTCAAAACAATATTCACGACAAGCTGGCCATTTCTGATACGGTCAAAACACATCTTATAGATATGCCGAATCTCATCAGGGCGAAAATTCAATTTTGGATAGCTAGTTTTATTTTCGTTTACAAAAGACGCAATATCCTCTTTAATCGTAAACAAGTTTCTGTAGAGTTCTCTGTATTTTTCATCATTGATATCTAATCCTGTCTCTTCATATTCTTCGAGATAAAAAGCAGCTTTCGCTTCTCTGTAAGATACTTTTTCTTCGTTATTACTATTTAGTACTAAATCAAAATCCATATAATACTGCTTGTTGGCAGGAAAATAATCTGCATACATGAAAACAATGATCTCCAGAAATCCCAAAAACAGGAACACAGGAAAAGATCTACATATCACAGACAGCAATAAGCTAATGCATAATGCTAAAACAAGAATGACCCATAAAACCCATCTTCTATACTGACGAGACAGATTTTCTGTATGATCATCTTTATAAGTCAGGTCCTTTCTTGTCCTTTTATCCAAAAAGTTATTATGTTCCTGAGTGTTATCTCTATTGTCAAAGTATCGTTTTGCACTCTCAGATCGTGCTGCTTTTGAAGCGATTATATATGAATAATAAACTTTTAACAATGATATCAAAATGGCCAGCAGGCAGAGAAATATCCCTATAGAAGCCATATAGATGCCAGGAATACGCCGGGCAGCCCCTTCAATCTTATATGGGAAAATGCCTATCAGAACCAGCATAATGGACAATGTAAAAAAAGATAGTAAGAGGATCCATTCAACAGCTGTTCTTATTTTTAATATCTGCATTCTTTTTTTGTTCATATTTGTTGACCCCCTTTTCATGATTTATAGAATCATCATAATCTTTTTTAGTATAGGAATATATCTTATACAAAAGAAAGAGTATGACAAAACACAGAAGGACATTCCCTGCCAGGAGTAGGTTAATATCATAATATCTATCCATAATTCTATTGGTAAACTCCGGTGAAAAAAACATCGAAAATAAAACCGCTCCAATCAACAGATATATGACAGAGACCAGGAAACAGGTTAGTGTCCTAATCCTGTGTATCAAACTATTCTCCCTCTTAAAGCCTGGTTTCTCCATAAGCTTCCTTTCTATTTGGATGCTTTCCACCAACCCTTCAATCCGTATGATCGCAGTATCATCCTCCATCACATTTTTTTTATTCCGAAGCTCTTTAGGTAATTGTCTTATTTCTTTATTAATCTTCGTACTGATTCTATCACTCTGAAAATCTTCATTTTTAATAATCACCTGGTCCAAAAGCTTTGCCAAAGTCATGTTTTCACTGATTTGATCCACACTAAAAGGGCCTTTATTCTTTTTGAAGGGCCCATAGGTACTCGCCACTTCATCATAGACACCAAATCTTGTCATGGCATCAAAATCGTAGAATAATGGACGATCAAACTGGTAGCACCTCATATCCTGATTATATGGGATCAGAATATCTTCTGCTTTTAAATCAGGATAAGCAAAGCCTTCATCATGCAATAGTTTCAAAAATTTAACAATTCCTCCAATAGATAACAAAATAAGTTCCGGGTATGCATCCGGAAAGCTGACAATATCTATTAGCGGTTCTCCTACAATTCTCTTATTGGTATAGTATAAAGACCCATTTCCTTTAAGTAATCTAGCGTCTTCAATTTCGGCAGCAATATATATCCCTAGTCCTGGGATGTCTAAAGCTGTTTTGAGATTGTCAATTCCTTTTAGAAACATCTCTTTTTTTTCTTGTTCCACTAAAGATATATCTAGATTCACACCAAATCTTGATACATTAGAATCTTGTGGGTAAAATTCCTTTAAAACAAATTCTTTTCCACTCTCACTGGCAGCGATATAAGACAGGCAGGAAGCTCCTTGTCCTGATATAAATTCTTTTATTAAGTATGTATGCGATGAACCTGTTTCATCTTTCAATTCAATGATACAGTTCTTTTTCAATGCATCCCTGTCAGTCTTGTACAAACAATCATCCCTTTCTAAAGATTATATGCTATAATAATAATTTAAGAATAGAATAATATCAATGAACAATGCGGAGGAATGAAGTATGCCACTTGATCTTACGACATATATAACAAAAAAAAATTACTGGAAAGGGATCCGGGATTACATTACAGAGTATTCCAACCAGTATTCTGATCTTGATCAATATGTTCATACAAATATGCAAGATGCATCTGACGATGATATCAGACGATTTATTAATGCAAGATTTCGAACTTTAGTTCCTAAAGATAATATAGAAAATGCAGAGTGGGACAGTTTCAGGCACTGCACGCAGGATTTGATGAAAGGAACTCGTAATAATATTTTGCGATTGAATCAGTATAGATTGATTTTCGCATTGAGATTTGAATCAGCTGACGAAGCTGTGCGGGAAGCCAATAATTTTCTGCTCAACTATCTATTGGAGCCCGACTTATCTGCAAGAAATCTTCTTGACTTCATCATGATTGCCGCCTTGCAGTTAGATTTAGATTGGCTGCAGGCATTACAATACTATAATACCTATCAAGACTTTCTACAGCCACCTGCCACGGAGGATCCCCTTGAAAAAGGGACTACAAAAAGATTGCGAAATGAGCCTTTAAAATTCAATACAGGAGATGACATCGCTAAATTTCTGGGGAAGCCTGATGCTGAACCCCCCTCAGAAAACCTAATGCAATTTGCTGTTACTAATAATACCCGATACCAAACCTTGTTTAATCGTTTTGACATACAAAAAGAAGATGAGACCATTACAATTTATGGCGATAAAAAACTTACAAATGAATACCTTCATAGTATGATTATATGTTTAAGAAATTGGGATGATTCGCCCAAAAACAACGCAGAAAACCCTCTTACTGAAAAAGATATCAAAAGACTATCTAAAGTATTTCCAGATGTTTTTATGACACTAGATAATTTCAATTCTTTAAAGAAACGTAACCGTAATGTAGAGATTACGCACGGGATCATGTTATTAAAATTATTGGAAGAGTTAAACCCTTATCTTGATGATGCTGATAACGAAAAAGAGCCTGTTAAATTTGATATATTACAAGACCCCGTAGATTTTACTGATATTAATGAAATAAAATCTGTTGCCACTATGTTCTTTGAGGGTGTAGGGCTACCGAAATTGTCTGTTAATGATTCTTTTGATAAACTTGTTATAGATACACATAACGAGTTGTCAAAAGAATATCCCGACGATGATA
>CADBME010000329.1 GCA_902795715.1 uncultured Lachnospiraceae bacterium
GAGCCTGGATGCCGACAGAGGGATGAAATACAGGAATCTTCCTTTGCACGACGACTATCCCTGGTATCTCAGGATCATGTACAAGGATGATGGCAGTGTGGAGGAAGGAATCATTTTCGATGGAAACAAGGTGTGCTTCCGGATGCAAACAGATCAGGCTGCCCTGCTTGCCGGCGTGGGGGAAAACAGTAAAGGAGCCTCTCTGCCGGAACAGATTTCGGACTATCTGGATGAGAATGATTTATCCGGTCTGGATGGCTGGCTTTGCTCCTATGGTATCCCTGTTCAAAAAATGTAAGGGATATCCGGGCATGCTGATTAAATGCAAGAAGATATACAGAAATTTTTACGAATAAATTGACAGATATTTATAAAAAGTATAGCGATGGAAGCAGTAAGGCATTTCCATTGATTAAATAATAGTAGTAGTTAAAGGAGAAAATGTAATGTGGTGGATTCTTTCGGTCATCATACTGGCGATTCTGGTGGGAGGTCTTTTTCTTGTGCAGCGTGAAATCGGCAGGAAGAACTGGGTTAGAGTCGGGATCTATGCCGCCCTTCTGGTTGCTTATTTTGTGATTGGACATATTGTACTCCAGTCTATGGGCGAAGTGTTTTTCAAAACAATTTAATGCATGAAAAATGCGGATAGTTATCTTACTTTTTTCAGTATTTTATGGCTTTTTGTGATAAAATTATTATAGATTAGTATAAGTTTGATTATCATAATTAGCTTTGTATACATTTTGCTGATGAGATCATTTTAATTTCGGAAAGGAGACCGGAATGTACGATCTGATTATCATAGGCAGCGGTCCTGCAGGACTGACGGCCGGTATCTACGCAAAAAGAGCCGGCATGGATGTTTTAGTTATAGAAAAGAATACACTTGGCTGCGGACAGATTATGGGAAGCCCGAGAGTGGATAATTATCCGGGTCTGCCGGGCTTGTCCGGATACGAATTGGGTGAGACTTTACGAAGCCACGCTCTCTCCATGGAGGTACCTTTCCGGGAGGAGACTGTTTCCGGGATTTTCCGGAAAGACAGCCGCATTTGGGAGCTTGTTCTTTCGGATGGAAGTCTTCTTTCGACCTATGCTCTGATCTATGCGGCAGGAACCCGACAGAAGAGCCTGGGTATTCCGGGGGAAAGCAGGCTGACCGGACGGGGGATTCATTCCTGTGTGGTTTGTGACGGGCCCTTCTACAGGGGAAAGTCGGTTGCCGTAGTTGGTGGTGGAGACACTGCTTTGGATAGCGCTCTGTATTTGTCAACCATATGCAGTAAGGTTCATCTGATTAACCTGAATCGGGAGTTCAGTGGGAATCCGGGGACGGTTGACAGGCTTTCCGGACTGGCTAATGTCCGGATTGTCACGGAGTGTACGGTCGACCGGTGTGAAGGGGGAAGACAGCTTGAAAGCCTTGCCCTCAGTAACGGAAGTCATATTCGTGTTGACGGTTTGTTTGAGGCGATCGGGGCTGTTCCCAATACAGATCTGGTTCGCGGTCTGGTTGACCTGGATGAAGATGGTTATATCATCGCCGGAGAAAGCTGTGCTACCTCTGCGCCGGGGATTTTTGCAGCAGGTGATGTGAGGACCAAGCTTCTTCGCCAGGTAGTTACAGCAGCAGCTGACGGAGCCGCTTCAATATACACGGCAGCCCATTATCTGAAGACAATAAAAACATTTTTATAAGTTCAAGATACAAACGGTAGTAAGCGAGTTTTGGACTAATCATCCTATTAAAATGAGAGGAGGCAGCTATGGCATATCCTGGAAGACCGGTTGAGCAAAAGATTACCAGCCGAAGAGTGATTGCAAATATGAAAGATGAATTTCGGGCCCTTTATGACCTGCCGGAAGATCATCAGTGTGTAGGCGTTATTACGACAGATTATCCGGATATCCTGCATTGTGCAGTAGATGATGCGACAAAGAAGACAAGGATTGAGGTGATATCCTGCGATACATACTTTGGCGGTTCTGCTGTGAAATGGAGCGCAAACAGCGGATCAGCCTTTGCTTTGATTTCAGGAGAAAAGGTAGCAGACGTAAACAGCGCCATGCAGAGTATTGAGGACTATGTGAGAAGATCCAGGTTCCTCTATGATCTGAAGGGCGATGGAAGCCTTCTTTATTTTGTCGGCCTCATTTCTCCGGCAGGAAGATATTTCCAGGAAGAACTTGAGGTGACTTCCAATGATGCTCTTGCTTATGTAGCCGGTCCGCCGGTGGAAGCCATGTATGCAATTGATCAGGCATTAAAGGGCGGCGATGTTAAGGTTGCTGAGTTTATTGAACCGCCGGATGCAGATAACTGTGCAAGGGCAATTCTTTCAGGAAGCGAGTCCGCATGCAAGAATGCTCTGAATGCATTTGCCCAGGCCATGGAGCTTTGCGGAAAGGATCCTCTGGCTTTTTAAGCCTTTGTAAAAGATGAATTCAAAATGTGGAAACCTTCGGAAGCCTCCGCTTCCGGAGGTTTTTCTGTGTTTTTTTGAACTGAGGACTTGCCATTTGCCTTGAAGAAACTTGCCTTTTACTTTGTTTTTTGTTATAATTAGCTTCGTGTTTATAAGGAGATGTACCCAAGTGGCTGAAGGGTCCGCACTCGAAATGCGGTAGGTCGGCGATAACCGGCGCGAGGGTTCAAATCCCTCCATC
>CADBME010000330.1 GCA_902795715.1 uncultured Lachnospiraceae bacterium
AACCGAAAAGAATTTCCAACTATTACTCAAACAAATTCTTCGGCCACAGTGTAACGGAAATGTATATCCTTGAAAAAGGAAAATTGAGAGCAGGACATGAGCTCGCCAAAGAATGGCAGATGCCAGGCGAAAAATACATGCTTACAGAACCGGACCTTTATTACAAAGAAGGAAACTTCAATTCAGGAGATACAAATATATGTTTTATACTCGGCCATTCGGGGAGTGGAAAATCCAGAATGGCAAGAACTCTTGAGGGAGATAAAATAGATCATATCGAGCTTGACGATCTGCTTCTGATTAAGGACCATTTCTCAATGGATGATCTTAAACACTATTCGGATATGTTTTTCAATTTCTTTAACGGTGAGGGAGCTAAATATTATATCGGTGATAGTGAGAGAGAAAGCATCCCCAAGGAAGAATATGAAGATAAGGTCTTTGTAGATTTCGTCAAGTTCGCTATGGACTACGCAAAGCAGCATAAGGAAAAGAAATATATCGTGGAAGGAATCTGGATCTATCTCTATTTCGATGATCCTTCTATATTCGAGGATTATGCGGTATTCATCAAGGGAACCTCTTTCCTTAAATCCAAAATCCGGACGATGAAGAGGGAGATGCAAAGAGACACGGAAACACTGCAGGACAGGAAAAAGATGTTCGGAAGAGAAGCCAGAAACTATCTTCTTGATGAGGATAAGATTAACATCTATCGCAGCTTCTTTGCCGCCAGTCCTGATACTATTTTAAGATCGGAAACAAAGGAAGCCGTAAAACAGAATGAATACCTTTTTAACGAGTTGAAAAACATCAACAAATGTTTCATAAACGATGATATGGACGGAATAAAAGAGATAATGAAAAGAACGGAAGCAAATACGGATTTATCCAATTGGAGTAAAATGAGGATAATCAATGAATGTGGAGCAGCTTTGATCGACCATCGCATGTAAGTATTCGGGCACTTTATTTTTGCTAGAAAAAAATGGAGTGCCCTTGATTTTTCGTACAGGAACTGCCCCATCGGCTTTAGTCGAAGATGCGGCACTCGCAGGGACGGCCTGTGACGCCGCATCCCGATCTGAGATCGTAATTCCAATTCACCGGAATGGAGAAGTAATCGCTGTGCTGGACATAGATAGTCCGATTAAAGACCGCTTCAGCGAAAAAGACAAAGAAGGACTCGAGAGTTTTGTGACCACCCTTGAACAAATTCTTGGCCCGGGCAACGGATGCGAATAAAACCCGTGTTCATAAGAGAAAAGGCAAACCCCGGAAGAAGAGCTTAGTCCGGAAGCTGTCGTGAAGAAGGATCAGAATGAGTTGACTATGTGCTTTCGACTCCCGTCTTTATTGTCTTAATACAGCTTTATCAATCATCCCCAGTTTTGAAGCAATCTGCAAGAGTGACATGGGCAGCACCATCATTTCAAAAGATGTTATAAAAAAGTCTGCGATGACATCTATGGCCAAAGCGACAGCCATAGCGTCTTTTGGGATGCCCAGCTGGAGGAAAAGTATGGAATAAGCTATGGCACCGCCTCCGGGAATGGGAGGTGTGGCAATGGAAATAATGGCACATATAAAGACTGCGATGCATATCCAGCTGACAGAACAGTCCAGGCCATATCTGTCAGCAAAGAAAAAGGCAACCATAAGGTTATAAATAGCTGCTATGGGTTTGTGCATAACCATGCCCAGAGGGATACCGAACCGGATCAGCGAGGGGTCAATGCCGTATTCGTTCTCACAGGTCAGTACGTGACTATTGAAAGATGCTGCTGATGAAGCAGTGGTTAAAGCTACCAGGAAAGTAGGCAGGTTTTTTCTGGCCAATTTCATCGGGCTCACCTTCAGACGGAAAGCTGTGACATTGATAAACATAAACGCCGCCAGGACAAAGGCAAGGATTGTAACCAAAGCAAGCTTCCATACAGAAAGAAACACTTTCAGATCGCCTGACCACATCATGTTGAGGATTACAAGAAAAATGACATAGGGAACCAGTCGACTGATTACTTCCATGAGGAATTGTACCAGAATATTCACCTGTTCAATGGCCAGGGCAATACCCCCGGTCTGTCTTCCCAGGTATAAGAGGGCAATACCGATAACAATAGCCATAAAAATAATCTGAAGAGTGTTTCCCGTTGCAAAGGGTTCAACGATAGTTGAAGGAACGATCCCAAGGATCAGCTCTGAGATAGAAGAAAGCTGTGTTTTTCCAAATGTCCCTGAAGATAAGGGCGGTCCCAGCAAGGGGAAGGTCAATACGCCGCATGTGGTGGTCAAGAGGACGATGCCCACATATCTGATCATCATTTTTTTTCCGATTTTTCCAAGTGTAGCGGCATCTCCGATTCCATATACACCCCAGGCAACGGATAGAAAGATCATGGGACCGGCCAGACATCCGAGTATGTTAAAAAAGGTATTGTAAAGCGGGGTCAGCAAAGATTCCTGCAGGCCGGCTCTTATGGGATCGGGTATCACAGCCATTCCCAGGAAACCAATTACAAGAGCGGATATTATCACCATGCACAATGTGGCAATCATACCTGGTGCTTTCTTCTTCAGCTTGTATTTAACGCGGTTTCTACCATTGTCATAGCTGTATTCAGGATCCAGGCCGAGTCTGACAAGAATACTCTGGGCATAGAGTCCGAAATCATCCTCCGCCCTGGTATAGGGATTCTGACTTTCTCCCTTCACCTCAATCTGAATGTAGGGAATCAATAAGTAGCGGCCGGTTTTTAGCTCTACCGTGTTGTTTTCCAGGCCATTATTCAACCAATAAAGGAGACATTCCTCTATAGAAAGGCGACACTTGAGCATCTCCTTCCTCTCTGTTCCCATATCAGTGCAAAATGTCGTTACAACTTCAGCAATTGCATCAATGGCCTCAGCTGTAAGAGTATATTTCCTGACCGATGTTTTAATCAAAAGAAATCCCCTCCTAAGTAATCTGTAAATCATTTCAAAGAGATACTTCCGCAAAATGATAATAGGCATGCGGGATACTTTTTTAGCCCGGTTTTTGTCCTGTAGCAGTGGTTTTTTAGCGCTCTTATCTACAGGTCAAAAACAATCCCTAGTCCATTGCTATTAATTATAAAGGCCAATATATTAAAAAGCAACACACATCTTGAAAAGGTGGTGAAGACAATAAGATAAGAAGGAGGAGAAAGAGGATTATGGAGAGCTATCGTTTTTTAGAACTTGTAGAAAAAGAAAAGGGATTTGAATTCTGTCAGGCCTTTCGGGATGAAGTTGACTGGGTTATAGGGGGAAAGGATAACACATATTGGTTTGCAGTCTTAAAGGAGCAATCTGTTAAGGAAACGTATATGGGGACATTAAAAGACGGGGAATGGGTCGATTGCAGGATCAAAGGAAAGGGTAAAAAGAAAAAAATAAAGGAAATGCCCGCAGGAAGTACGATTAAGCGCATCGAGGAAAGAGCTTACTTTATGCAGGATGCAGATTGGGTCGAAGGCAGAAAACCAAGGCTTGTTGAGGATGCGCATCCTCACTATCACTATGTCTACGGCATAGGAGATAGGGCTCTGGATGTTGCAAAAACCTACGGAGTAAGCATCGCATACTCAGACCTTAAAGATCTTTCGGCAGCTTTTCGCCTGAGATTTCTGTATACAGGAGAAGAAGTAGAAATTCCCAGGTGATGGCAGATAGAGTATCGATCATTGCCTCCTGTCCGGATGTTTTGGTCGAATTTTTGTTTTACGTAGGATCGTCCGGCGACAAAAAGCTCCCACACTTCCGGTATCGGAAGTAAGGGAGCTTTTCTTAGTCCGCCTGGCGGCACACATTTCTAATGGTTTAACTCAGAGTCAGATCTCCATCTTTCACCCAGCCAAGTCTTCGGCATACGGCATTGATAGCCGGGGCCAGGATTGCCGGCAGTATAAAGGAAATCAGGATCAGCCCGATCCAGTCTGTCGCAGTGATGGCCAACTTTGTTCCGGCCTCGATATCGGCAAGCCATCCCTGAAAGACGCCGATCTGGCCCACAAGACCACAGGTTCCCATACCGGAATCGATAGCCGGTCCATTCATCTTAAGATGGAAGATGCAGGTAGCAATTGGCCCTGTAATGGCAGAAGCCAGGGTTGGGCCTATCCATATTCTGGGATTTTTAACGATATTGGGCATCTGAAGCATTGAGGTTCCGATTCCCTGAGATATAAGCCCTCCCCATTTGTTTTCTTTAAAGGACATTACGGCAAATCCAACCATTTGGGCACAGCAGCCTGCCACTGCAGCGCCTCCGGCAAGGCCGGTGAGACCCAGTGCAGCACAGATTGCTGCGGAGGAAATCGGCAGAGTCAATGCAATTCCTACCACAACGGATACCAGAATGCCCATCAGGAAGGGCTGAAGCTCTGTGGCCCACATAATGATATCGCCAACCTTCATTGCCAGTTTTCCAAGAGCCGGCGCCATCAGCCACGACAGGAAGACACCGGCACCTATGGTTACCAGGGGAGTCACCAGAATATCCACCTTGGTCTCCTTGGAAATCATCTTACCAATCTCTGAAGTGATGATTGCAATGAAAAGAACAGATAAGGGGCCTCCTGCTCCGCCAAGACCATTGGCTGCAAAACCAACCGTGATCATGGAAAACATAACAAGGGGCGGAGCTTTCAGAGCAAATGCAATAGCCGCCGCCATAGCCGGACCGCTCATGGCCATAGCCAGACCGCCGACCGTATAATCCACCCCGGATACGGTAGCAACTGTGGCTGTCAAAAAAGGCACATGAAAGAGAGTCCCGATTGTATTGATAATCGTACCGATCAACAGGGAACAGAATAGACCCTGAGCCATGGCTCCCAGGGCATTGACTCCATATCTCTGCAGGGAAATTTCTATATCTTTTTTCTTTAAAAAACCTTTAATCCCGTCCATATTCTTCACCTCTAAATACGAAATTCCAACTTTTGACTAATAATGCCGCTTGTCGGTTTAACTTAGCTTTGACTGTAGCTTTTCGGTTCATAGATGACTGCCGTATTCATACTTTCGATCAGGTAGCCCTTTTTCTGAAGCATCTTTTCAATCTCATCCAATATGGATTCTGACCGGGCCTCCACCGTATGGTAATGGTAGCCGTCAGTGATGTTTTTAAGGGGAGTAGAAACCCCGCTGAGCATGTCTGCCATAAAGTGTTCCACATCTCTTTTGGAGGCGATGTCCAGTGGCTTTCGAATGGTTCCGTATATCCTGTGATCTACGTAGACATCCATCAGCCGGCCTCCCAGATCTACTATACTGATCAGTTCATCTTCAGTCTGCTCATCTGAATGCTTTACTTTATATACCCGGCGGCACTTGTCCGCATGAAGCATAATATATCCCTTGCTCGTAGCCATGATGTTAGGGTATGTACTGCGTAATATAGCGATATCAGTGACGACAACCTGTCGGCTGATCCCAAACCGGTCTGCAATCACAGACCCTGACAAAGGTTCTGAACTGGACTCAAGCATTTCCAGAATCCTGTTCCTTCGTTCTTCGGTCTTCCGTTTGCTCAATAGATCACCCCCCTGTAAGAGCTGCTATGCAGCGAAGCATGCCTGGGTATCCAAAGGAAGCATCCGGCGAAAGTTCCTCTGATATCCATGCCAGCTTTTGGTTTTTTACATGTTTGCATGACATATCATAACACAAAACTTTATAGATGACAAGACAGCTGTAAAATTTATTTTTACAGCATTAAAGACTGCCGATAACAAGACACTGCCTTGGTTTGCCCTTTCTTGATAATTGTCAGAATATACTGTATAATTCTTATCTGAATATATTAGAAACAACGGGGCGGAGGGACGATTCCAACTTAAACATCAGAAAGCGTGAACAGAATTATGAACTGGAAAAAATCTTTAGGCAGACGTAAATTTTATACGATTTTAATGGCAGCGTCACTGGAAATGGTTGTGGGAATCCTGATGAGTCTGATTGATACCGCTGTGGCTGGCCATATTATAGGCACCAGTGGTTTGTCCACCATGAACCTGGTTGGTCCGATTACCGGTTTTACTGTTTTTACAGAGGGACTATTCTCTGTAGGTACCGCTATGGTTTATGCTATTCATAAGGGAAACTATCAGGAAGAGAAGGCGGATGCCGCCTTTGGGACGGGGTTCATCTGTTCCATCGCCATTGGCCTGGTCACTTCACTCGCCGTCCTGTGTATTATCCCCCCTTATCTGACTTATTTGGGGGTAAGCGCCGGAATCAGGAGTATGGTAAAAAGTTTTCTTTTCTTCATCTATCCCCAGCTTGCCCTGGCGCCGGTATTTCAGCTTCTCTGCCAAATGGTCTATACTGATGGCGGTGAGGTCTGCGGGACAGCAGCCAATATTGCGGAAACAATCTTAAATCTTGCCTTATCCATTATTTTGGGAAGAAAAATGGGAATCCTGGGAATCGGACTGGGAACCCTCATCAGTACCCTGGTTGCCCTGGGCATTGTTTCACTGCATTTCTTAAGCAAGAGGAATGGTCTCCATATAAAGCTTGCTTTCGATAAAGCCAGTCTGAAGAAGATGCTCTTTTATGGTGCGAATGATTCCGCTATGTTTTTCCTCCTGCCCCTTTTGTCCTTTATTACCACAAAGTTTGTCATTGTTTGTTTTGGGGAGTTTTATCTGCCCATTTTAACGATTATATACAGTATTTTTGAGATTGCCGCTATCTTTGAAGCAACCGGTGAGGCCATGCGGCCCATCATGCCGATTTATCTGGGAGACCATAATAATCTTGCTGTCAGTCAGATTCTTATGTATTCTACTGCGGTCAATCTGCAAAGATCTATTGTTTTTTCCCTCTTGCTCCTGATTGCAGGCCCCTATATCCCTATCGCCTTTAATATTCAGGACCCGGTGCTTCTTGCCGAGTGTACCAATGCTTTAAAAATCTACGCAATAGCCTGCCCGGGATTAGCCCTGGTAGCTAACTTTAACTCTTACTATATCAATACTGACAAGCCCTTTCTGGCTGCTCTGGAAAGTGTTTTGAACGGATTGCTGTGTATACTTGTCCTGGCTATTCCCCTCGGCATGGTCTTTGGAATGAAAGGAATGATGTTTGGTTATGCTCTTGCTCCTTATCTGACAGCAATTATCCTTTTTAGCTATATCTACACTCATTATGATAAAGAGCAGTTCCCTGTTCTTCTTACATCCTCAGAGGATGTCCTGTTGAACAGGACGATCTTGCTGAATGAGCAGGATATTATGACTATGGTATATGATGTTCATGAATTCCTGGAGAAAAACAATATAGATAAAACATGCCAGGGAATTATTGAGCTTAATCTGGAAGAACTTCTTCTCCTTATAAAAGAGAGAAATGAGAAATCTGAAAAAAAACATAAACCTAAAAAAATCTACGCTGAATGCTGTTTGCGGTTAAACAGCAAAGGAGCCGATTTATCCATCTGGGACAGCGGTGAGATTTTTGATATTACCAAAGCTGACAGTGAGATTATCAACTTTCGAAGCTATTTTGTAGAAAGGCTGCTGGCGGAAGAAAAAGTGAAAAAACATATGGTAGCCACAAGCTTCAATAAGAACTATATCCATTTCGATCTCCGGTAGCTATTTTTATTCAATTCCATCAGTCTTTGTCTGCAAGCTGAGAGCCGGAACATATAGAATGCCCCGGCTCTTTTTTATTTGTATCATGTTTATATCAGGAAAGCAGAGATGAGATTGGAGTACCGGATAAGGCATCCGGAAGATACGCTTAAGGCAAGGGGGTTATTGGGTAAAAGTGCCAAAAGCGGCAATGGCCTCATCTATAGTCATTGCTCCGGTTCCAACTCCATAAACCGCCTGCCTTAACTGTATGACAGCATCATCTGTTAAACCGAATAGTTCCGGTGACATGATCCGGTCTTCCGGAACGTCTCCGAATGCGGCATACATGCTGTTAAAAGACAGGTCTTTGGTTGGCGACATAAGCCCTTTATTCTTTGCCATTTCATTCAGTTCCGGTGATGTAATCAGGAAACGCATGAATTCATTGGCCATATCCAGATTCTGGCTGTCTTTGTTGACAGAGAACTGAAGATTGGGCATGTCAAGGAAGTAAGCACCTTCATCCGACATGGGGACAGGTACAAAAGAGTATGCAAATGGATTAGCAATAAATGACTCAGAACGGCTCTCCCGCTTCTTTGTTCCGGAGACGGTGTCTCCGGAGCAGGACATCATGGGTACGTCGCCTTCAAAAAATCGAAGGATGACTGCATCATAATTATCTTCAATCTCTGCACAGGCTTCAGGATCCATACAGCCGTCTTTAAGGAATTGCTCCATTTTCTCAAGGGAAGGCCGCATATACTCGCCGGCTGAAGGATCAAGAGCGTTGAGTTTTTTGATAGCTTCTTTATCATTTGCCACAGTAGCGCAGAAGAAGGGATAAATCGTAGAAGAGTAGATTGATGTTGTTTCCTCTTTGGAGAAGCCCATCATGGGGCTTTTATAGCCTTTCTTACGAAAAGCATCACACACGGTTACCAGTTCTTTATAGGTTGTTGGAACACTCAGGCCTTCTTTTTCAAAAAGATCCTTGTTTACGAGCATGCCATAGGTATTCGAGAAAACCGGGATCATCGGGAGCGTATCGTCGTCCGTATTCAGAATAATATTGCTGCGGATGCAGTCCAGATCAAAGCCCAGGGCGGGATCGGCCAGATTCTCGGCATGATCTATAGAGGATTTATACTGGTCCCGGCCATACATCCAGGAGTAATTGACATAGATGTCAGGGGCATCCTTTCCATTCAGAACTGTGCCGATCATGTTATTATAGTCATCGACCTTGGTGAATGTCAGTTCCACATTGGGATAATATTCATTGAAATGGTCAAATTCGGTTTCCAGTGCCTCAAAATTGTCATAACCACCGGCAACATTGATATGGCAGCTGAAGGAAGTATCCAGAGATGGTTGGAATCCTTCCTCGGTCGCTTTTTCCTGTTTCTCTGTGCCGCATGCAGTCAAAAGTAGGATCATCAACACTGCTAAAAAAATATAGATCGTCTTTTTCATAATTTTTCCTTTCCTTCCTTGATTCTTCGGATTTCCTTGATGACTAATTTGATATCAACGGGCTTTGCAATATGCCCGTCCATTCCTGCGTTCAGACATTCCGTGACGTTTTCGGAGAAAGCGTCTGCTGTCATCGCAACTATCGGGATAGAGGAAGCCCAGGGACTCTCTAACCTTCGGATGGCTCTGGTTGCATCGAGGCCATTCATCTCCGGCATCTGCACGTCCATGAAGATCAGCTGATAAGTGTCTTCGGCAGCTGCCTGCATGATATCCACACATATTCTTCCGTTTTCTGCGCGGTCGGTAGTGATTCCAAACATGGAAAGCATGGCGGATATGATTTCCCAGTTGACATCATTA
>CADBME010000331.1 GCA_902795715.1 uncultured Lachnospiraceae bacterium
CGAGCCTCGATAATAGCATATATATCTTCTATTGTAACTTCATATGTGCCAGTCTTTTCAAAGGCAGCCTCCCGGGCTCTTTTTTCCGCATCTGTGCGGATTCGTTGAAACTCTATCTGTTTTAATCGCTTTCCAACAATCATGAACAGATCAGTAGGAGCCGCAACTGGACGCAACACCAGAGTATCAAATATGTCAAATGAAACAACATCATATTGAAGGAACCTTCTGGCTAAACCAGTTACCTTTGGGCGTTTTGAAAGAGATGATTCTGGTCCATCCAAATATGGAAGTTTCTTTATGCCCCCATCCGAAAGCAGCCAATCAGTCCGGCGTAAAATCCGACAATGCCAGTTCAGCCTAATTAAAAGTATCCAATCTTTCCATGGTGCTTTCCTGTGTTCTTCCAGATGTGAGTCCTTATATGGCCCATACTCTCTGGCTACGCCCCAATTTTTTTGTGCAAAATAATAATATAAGCAATCTTTTATTTGATGGAGCATCTCTTCCCACCTTTTCATTTCTCAGTTCTTTTTGTATACGCATTTGCCTTCTCCAAGAGGCAATATTCGTATAAAACTACATACCTTCATTTGCCATAAAAATCTTTGCGGCTTCCGTTGCTGCCTTCTTATCACTCTTCTTCAGCAGCTCCAGCAGTTTCTCCTGCTCAGTTTTTTCTCTTTCACGTTTCTGCCTTAATAGCCGATCCTGGTACTCCTCCGCCGTCTTCCTTATCTCATCCATCCCGTGTGGCAGTTTCCGTGTGATTAGGAATTCCTCATAGGCATCACAAACCATCTCCGTTTCATCGGTGAAGCATACCTGTTTCCCATGGTCAAGCCAGAGGATCTTATTACACATACTCCTTACCTGCTCTACGCTGTGGGAAACCAGAAGGCCTGTAACACCACTGGCCAGAATCTCTTTCATCCTGGCTTCAGACTTCTTCCGGAAGGCACCGTCACCAACACTCAGCACCTCATCCAATATTAGGATGTCTGGCTCTACAAGGCAGGCAATGGAAAAAGCAAGCCGACTTTTCATACCAGAGGATAACTGTTTGAAAGGTCTGTCCTGAAAATCCTTTAATTCTGCAAACTCAATAATCTCATCATACTTCTCATTCATGAAGCCCCTGGTATATCCCAGCAAAGCTCCCCGCAGGTATGTGTTTTCCTTTACAGTCAGGTCAGGGTCAAAACCGGATGCCAGCTCCAGCAGTGCCGCGATCTTCCCGTGAACGTAGATTTCCCCTTCCGTCGGTACCATGATCTGAGAGACAGCCTTTAGCAATGTTGATTTCCCCGCACCATTCGTTCCAATGATGCCAAGCATATCTCCCTGCTCAAGCGAAAATGTCACGCCCTTATCTGCCCAGAACTCTTTAATATGATAGTTTCCGGTCAGATGCCGCATCACATATTCTTTAATACCTATATCCTTGAAGTCTCCCAAGATGTAACGGATGGAGACGTTTTCTGCTTTTAATGCTACTGCCATCATCCACCTCCGTCAAACATAATACAGGAACTTCGTGTTGTACTTCTTATAAATCAGAGAGCCTATTCCTACGGCCACAGCAGCGTATATAAGCAGCAGAATATGATAAGCCGGGGAAGGCAGATTCCCATCGATCACAACTACCCTCACATACTTGATGGCGCAGTATACAGGATTCAGCAGAAACAGCCTCTGTATCTTTGCCGGGAATGAGTCTACATTATAGAAAATGGCGGAGACGTACATCAGCAACAGGGAGAAAATGTCATAAATATATGCTATATCCCGGAAGAAGATAAACAGTGCTGACAGTATCATCCCCACGCCGATGTTGAAAAGAGTCAGCATTACAATAGGATAAATCATGGCCAGCATTGACCAGTGGAAATAAATACCATCTATTGCAGCAAACAGGAGGAAAACAGCCAGAGTAATCCCAAAGTTGATTACTGCCGACACACACTTGGAAAACAGGAACAAATACTTCGGCACATTAATCTTTGTGAAGATCGGCGCGTTGACAAGCAAGGACTGCATACCGCCATTGGTCTGCTCCTTATAGTAATTGAACATCAGGTTCCCGGCGAAGAGGTATGTCGTATAGTGCTCCATATTCCTTCCGAAAAAGTTCGTAAAGACCAGTCTCATGACGAGCAGTGTCAGCAGAGGACTCAGAATGCTCCAGAACATGCCCAGAACTGTCCTCTTGTACTTCTGCTTGAAGTCACGTTTTACAAGCTCCTCGAATGTGAACTTATTCTCTTTTAATCGTTGAAGTGTATGGCGCAAAACTCCGTTTTCCATAATCATTTAAACCTTTTGGGCAGCCTCTTCTTTATCAGCAGCTTCAGCTCATCTCTATTTGTATACGTCAGCATGACAAAACGAACAGCATGTCTCCCTGTCTTCCCCAGATGGTGCTTTGCAATCCAGTAGTCTGTGCGGAGTTCCCGCCAGAAATTATAGCATTTAAAATCCGTCACACCTGAATCGATTGAATTCTCAGCCTCAAGGCCTTTAACCCAGTGCTTCTCTGCGCTGCTTGGGGAAGTAAGGAATGTTTCAAAAGGAAGGCAGGCATCTGAGTACTCAAGAGGTAGCCGTCTTGAATCTTCCCGGAAAATGCCTGTAAATGTCTCCATATATCTCAGAGCATAACCATGAATCTCATCTATCAGTTCCTGTGATCCTTCCGTTTCTCCCATGATCGGCTCTCCGTCAGCTGTATAACCGATACAAGATGGGGCTTCTTCCGTTAAAAACATTTCTCTTGGAAGCCATGAAACATAGGGGGCGGAGGGGTAAAAAGTCCTTATTTTGATATTCCCCTGATCTCCCCTTTTCTCACATGCGTCATCAATGGAATGCGTAAAACAGGCAGTGATGTCTGCATTTGGGAAATAGCTTCGCAAAATGGTTTCGTTTCTGAGGCTGTATCCCACATCATAAGTCAGTATTTTCCCATCCATTATCGGGGTGAAATATCGTTTGTATCCGTCTTCAAATAACCTAAGCTTCTCCTTGTCTACGTATTTATCAAACAGAAGCTTTAAAAACCGCATCATGGACAGTTCCGAAGTAAACCCTGTCTGCCATTTTTCACCCACAGACCTCTTTAATTGCTCCAGGTCATCCTTCAACACCGGCATCATGACATTCGTCATGGATTTGGGAGAGTGGTTTTCGTAATACATGTGGGAACCAGCCGTCAGTAAGCGTTCTTTACTAGTCATCAATAATGGCATGATGGCTTTTCTTGATGAGCGGACATAGACGGGAGCAGCCTTTTCTTTTGTGTATTTCTGTAGAAGTTGAAACCCCTTATATGGAAGGAAGCCGTCCCTGGAGAAAAACAGTACTCTATCAAATTGGTCTTCTTTGATGAGTCTGTCTACCCACAAGGCATGAGCCATGCTGTACATCCCGATGGCAAGGTTGCCGAACAGCTGCGGATCATCTGCATAGTCTCCCTTACCGCTATTTTTCCTGAACGGATCGTCATAGATAAGATTTGCGGCCACGGCAAGCATACATCTGGTTCCGAGTTTCTCAAGGGCTTTATAGTTTGATAACGGAGTACGAACCTGTTTATATGCCTTTTTAAAGGCATTTCCAAGCGGTATCCCATTCTCCCCCGCTAGCATATCTATGATACGATAGAAGGGATAGGCTCTTATTCCAAGCTTCCGGGGAACCTTAACGTCAGTTTTAAGATTATCACCTATGTGGACAATTTCATCTTTTCTTACTTTAAGCTGTTCTGCTACATATTCATATAAATGACCGGTTCCTTTGCAAACTCCTGTCTCACAGGACACGAAGATGTGCTTAAAGTCGGAAAACCCGTTTTGTATAAGAAGTTCCGAAATAAATTCTGACGGAAGATACATATCAGAAGTGGCGATCACTGTTTTGCCTTCTTTGGCGGCATACCTCACCAATTCCTTTATGCTATTCCTTCCTGTACAGAACCTACGCTCAAGGTCCAGTTCTTTCTGCATCATCAGCTGAATGGCATCTTGATCGAAGAGCCCCATTCCAGCTATGTGATCGTATATCTCCTTATATGTTACGTCTTCTCTTCCAGAGGAAATGGCTTTTTCTCGCGCTTCAACCTCGGCTTCTTTCCTTATATTGCTGAAATTGATAATGCCAGTGGACTTATAATGATCCTCCATCTCCTTATCCAGAAAGAAGAATAGATCCGTTGGAAACCAGAAGGGTCTGACAAGAAGCGTATCGAATACATCAAAACTCACTACTTTAGTTTTGGAATCTGCTATAGCCTGTTTTATTGTATTCACGTTCATCAGCTTCACCTCCCCCGGTTCAACTACAACCGTCTATCGACTTCCTCAAGAGCTGTTTTTAAGAAGAGTCCTTCTCTTAACTTTTCAGCTATTACGGCTACATTCTTTCGCATGATTCCGTACTCGTCCGCAGTGATCTGGTTGATCTTCTCAGGTATTTCATCCAGGCTTTCCACAGTTAAGCCTATACCATTCTCCTCCATAAACCTCGCAACAGCTGCCTTCTTCCAGACAATCACCGGCATACCGGAGGCAATGTAGAGCGAAAGCTTATGCGGATCATTTATCCTGAGATATTTACCGGCTGCGCCTTCACATCCAGTAGTCCCATTTCCATCCCAGACAAGGCCGAAACCGCCTTCAATAACACTGGGGAGTTCCTCCGGAGGATATGCACCATGGTAGATAGCTGTCTTAGGGAAAGATTCCCTCCCGTTTCCATAGAGGTGTACAGATACACCATCAACTCCATCAATATAACCGCTCTTTTCCGGATCCAGATTGCCCGCGATAGCTATGCCATCTACCAGGTTATGCTCTTTACCCACAGCCTCTGTCAGATAATCAAAAATCCCAAGGATGATAAGCTTCTCGGCCGGAATCTCCCTTTTCACCAGATACCGTTTCATCGCCTCATTATGGCAGATGATAACATCCATCAGGGGCAGGACTTTTCTGTCACAGTAGATCCCCGTTCGACCACAGAGACCACGCAGCGAGTCCAGAGCATGAATAAGAGCGAC
>CADBME010000332.1 GCA_902795715.1 uncultured Lachnospiraceae bacterium
TCAAGATCAGCGAGGTTCACTTTTTCAAGATCGAACTTATCACCAAGTTCCATCTTCATTTCATTGAGTGCTTGTGTTAATATTACAGTTAAGTCATTGGTACTATCTTTCATTGGTTTTGATTTGACTGTTGCATTGGCATACACCAGTATATCACAACCATAAAAAACCAATGACTTTTTTGTTGCAACTATGAATGGCTGTTTTTAACCGACTGATATTGGTTAAATCTAAGCGACTCTGGGTGGCTGATTCCACCCGACCCTAACAACTCAATGTGTGAAGATTTTGAGTACAAATTGGATGATAGTGCAAGAATTATTATGGAGAAGAAGATTAGGGATATGGAAGCTAACAAAGACGCAAATTTTGCCAACGCTAGGGATGTTAGAAATCTATTTGAAGGAGTTATAACAAAACAGGCTTCGCGACTTTCCTTTGCTAACAATGATGATATCATGGTTCTAAAAGAGGAAGACTTTGATTGATTATTGGTCAAAAAGGGAGATATATCTCAACCAGTTAGGTGCTTTTTCCATGGTTCTCCTTTGTTGAAGACTAAACCTAGATTCTTTATATTAGTGCATTTACAAAATATACTGATAAATTATATGAAAGTCTTTTTTTAAGACAATTAGCACAGATACAAAATCCTCCTTCCCTAAAAAAGGTAATCAAAAGTAATCAAAACAAATCCTGAAATACTCTTTATTAAAGCGGGTTTTTGGGATTCAATTCCAAGTTCGAATCTTGTCACCCCGATTAGAGTAATCCCAAAGAACTTTTGTTGACAAAACATGATATACTATAATTCATCGGAAAGAAATGATGAGGTGGTCCAGTGAAGACTTATTGGATAAAATACGAGACAAAACCCTATATCATCTTAAGAAAGTATCGCTCTATTCTGATCTCAGCCATAATGGTGGAATCGGTGGCTTTCCTGGTCTCCCTTACGGATTCCCTTGTAGCGGGTAATATCGTCGATGCCGACGCCTTTGCAGCCGTCGGCCTTTTGATGCCATTTTTCTTTCTTTCCTCTTTTCTGGCTGCGGTCATAAACGCCGGTACTATGCTCAATTATAATGACCAGGCAGGAGCATTCAGACAGCGTCGTGCCCATGAATATTTCAGCCAGGGCATCTATCTGTCGCTCCTGGCAGGTGCAGCCTTTTTTGTGATCATGCTGCTATGTAAAGGAATCATCTTCAGAGGATTGAGCCTGTCTTCCGGTATGGAGCAGTATCTTTCGGATTATTATAACATCATCGTCTTTTATTTTCTCTTGTATCCGGCCTCTTGCCTCCTTAGTAATATTGTAATCGCAGACGGAGGGGAGAAACTCTCCCTTGTCGTCAACCTGATCCAGATTATTGCCAATGTCCTGCTTTCTCTGACCCTTTCCCACAGGATGGGGGTAAGGGGGATTGCCCTGGCGACAGTGATTAGTACCCTGCTTTCAATTCTTTTGATCCTGCCCTGGTTTTTTACCAAAAGGAATACCCTGCAGCTGCTTTTATATATGAGCCCCAGGGACTGTCTGGAGATCGCCCGCTGGGGCAGTGTCAGGGCTTCCACCCTTGTTCTGATCGCTGCGGCAATCTATATACTGAATGCATACACAGCTGCTTTCTTTGGCAGTCAGACTCTGCAGATTCTCATCCTCCAGGAAAAGATTTTAAGTCTGTCCTCTGTTTTTCTTGGACTGTCCATGGCCATTCAGCCTCTGATCGCTGCTCTGAAGGGGGAGAAGAATACCAAGGCTGCACGGATTCTTATCAGATGGGCTAGTCTGGTCATGGTCCTTGCCGGTGCTGTGATCACTGTTTCCCTGATGCTCTTTGCGGGACCTTTTGTCCGTGCTTTCGGAATAAATGATCAGGCGCAGGTATACAGCGGCATATCTGCTGTACGTATTACCGCATCAACACTTATATGCTCAGCCCTCCTGGTTTTTTTCTTTTTCTATTACTTTTTGATAAACCATTACCGGCTGGCTCTTATGGTCAGCTTCATCAAAGATTTTTTATCGCTTGTGGGACTGACGATTCTGCTTGCCACGCTTTTAAAAAAACCGGAAGCTATCTGGATGGGGCTGGCTCTTGCTCCTGTTTTGTCTGTGCTGGTCTGCTCGACCGCCGTCAGGTTACATTACGGCAGAAAGCTGTTTCCATACCTGATTCCCGGGGATAGAGACGGACATATCTTCATATACTCCTTCATGCTTGATGAAAAGCAGTCTGTTGCTCTGTCGAAAAGAACAGAAGATATACTGAAGAAGGAGGGATACTCTCAAAGACTGCAGACCCTGACCGCTTTTTATGCGGAAGAGATGCTGATGCTCATCAGGGAGAAAAACGGAACCAGTCCCGTCCTTGTGGAGTCTACACTGATCCTTGATGAGAAGGAGGTCAGGATGATCCTTCGTGATTCAGGTCAGATTTCTGACCTGACGGAGGAAGATGCCCTGCCGGATTCCTTCCGGCAGTATGTTGTTGCCAACATGATATACGTTCTGGACAGTAAAGCATATCTGCTTACCAACGGATACAACCGGCATGAATTTGTGCTCCGGTAATCTTGTGTATGCCCCGCAGGGCAATAAACCCTTTACATCAGGCTCTATTGTGACTCTCTCTTCTATAAAGGGGGAAGTTCGCTGGGGTACAAGAAATCCGTGATAACTTTTGCCCCTGACATCATAAGATAAAGGAGACTGAACAATGAGTACATATATCAGGAAGGACATAAAAATTCGTCCTGATCTGAAGAGATTAATTAATCTTTTGTATACTCTAACTTATTTTATCTGGCTTATTCCCCTGAGACTCTACGATATATTGCATGGAACGGAGTTTGCAGGAATTGAAAAAACAGCGGATAAAGATGGACATTTTGAATACTATCCATCTCCAGCCTTCTCATTTCCTTTTTTAAAGAGATATATCAGGAGGCATATGCATAAGGGCAAAGGGCACTCAGTACTGGACATCGGCTGTGGTAAAGGACTTGTCATGCTTTTTTTCAACCGGCTGTCTTTTGACAGGGTATCCGGGATCGAGTATGATGAGAAGCTGTGCCGTCTGGCCGAAAAGAATCTGAAGA
>CADBME010000333.1 GCA_902795715.1 uncultured Lachnospiraceae bacterium
ACACCGGCTTTTTTCATATTGCCTTGTATTTCCAGGAGGGCATTCTTGATATTCGGTTCCAGTTCTATTGCTATAAATAATCTCATAATAATGTTTCCTGTTTGATGATGTAATCTCGAAGATATATTGGCTGCTGCAGGTTTTTAAATACTGCACCTGTCCCTTTTATAATATACTTAAACTGTGGTATAATGTTTCATGGTTTCTATTGTATATATATGGGGATAATGTGCAATAGTTATGATGGGTAAAAATCAAAAATTATAATTATTATATTTGGCTAAATTTTGCAAGAGCAGACAGATGATATACATATGCTTACTATGCCTCAAATAATTAGTGAACTCGCAAAGTATGACAATGAAGCACAACGTAAAAGTATATATGACGATCTGGCTGCTCTTCAACGTTTTAATATAGATACTAATAAGTATCGGGGTTAATAAAGATGTATGAAAGGAATATTACTGTATGATTGTTTATTCTGGAAATAAAGATAGTTTCATGAATAGTGTTGAGAACGACACTATAGCTATAGAAATTGAAGAAATGATTCGTAAGTTAATGGGAAGAAAAACTCCTAAGTCAGAGTATAGATCATGGGAGAATTCTCTTTCATATATGTACAAGGTTTTAAATGTAGATGATATTCCTTCTGACGCTGGGATTGCGATTGAGTATAACATTCCACAGACATCTAAAAGAGTTGATTTTTTAATATCTGGATATGACGAAAAAGACGATCCGGGAGTTACTATTATTGAGTTAAAACAATGGGATGAATTAAAAAGTGTTGAAGGTTTGGATGCATTGGTAGAGACTTATGTTGGTGGAGGGTTAAGAACGGTTGTTCATCCATCTTATCAGGTTTGGTCATATGCTCAGTTGATACGTGATTATAATGCTACGGTTCAGGATGAGGATATAGCAATTAATCCATGTGTATGTATGCACAATTATATAAGACGGGAAAATGATCCTGTTGATGATAAAATATATAGTTCATATTATAAAGAGGCTCCTGTTTTTACAAAAGGGCAGATATCATTTCTAAGAGAATTTATAAGGAAATCTATCAAAAAAGGAGATAATAAAGAAAATATTCAAAAGATAGAAAATGGAAAGATTCGTCCTTCTAAGAGTCTGCAGAATTCTATATCATCAATGCTGAAGGGGAATAAAGAGTTTGTGATGATAGATGAGCAGAAGGTTGTGTATGAAAAGATTCTTCACTATTCGGAATTGTGTCAGAAAGACTTCAAAAAGCGTACCATTATTATAAAAGGTGGACCGGGGACCGGAAAATCTGTTATAGCTGTTAATCTACTGGCAGAACTGACTATGAGAGATCAGATGGTTCAGTATGTATCAAAAAACAGTGCGCCAAGAGATGTTTATAAGAGAAAGCTAAAAGGCGACTTTAAGATGTCAAATATTGATAATCTCTTCAAGGGTTCAGGAACGTTTACGGATACAAAGAATAATTCGATACATACTCTTCTTGTTGATGAAGCTCATAGACTTAACGAGAAATCCGGGATGTTTCACAATAAGGGTGAAAATCAAGTAAAAGAAATAATAAAAAGTGCTTATTGTTCGGTATTCTTTATAGATGAGTCACAGAGAGTTACAATGGATGATATAGGTTCTGTAGATGAAATCAAAAATTGGGCTGGTGAACTTGGGGCTCAAGTAATTGAAATGGAACTTGTATCACAATTCAGGTGTAATGGTTCGGATGGATATATATCATGGCTTGATAATATATTAGAGATACATGATACAGCAAATTACGATTTAGATGGAATTGATTTTGATTTTAGAATATGTGAATCTCCATCTGAGGTTCGGGATATAGTAAATGCAAAAAACAAGACTGGAATAGCAAGAATACTTGCAGGCTACTGCTGGGATTGGAATAAGAAGGAAGCAAATAACACAGATTATCATGATATACAGATTGGTGATTTTGAGATGAGCTGGAATCTTGGATCAGGAGAGCCATTTGCAGTTAGTGATACTTCTATTAATGAAGTGGGGTGCATACATACTTCACAAGGATTGGAATTTGATTATGTTGGAGTTATTTTAGGAAAAGATATAAGGTTTGAAGATGATCATATAGTGACTGATTTTACAAAGAGAGCAAGAACGGATCAGTCACTTAAAGGAATAAAGAAGCTCTACAAAGATAATCCAGATGAGGCTAGACGTAGAGCAGACGAAATAATAAAGAATACATACAGAACGCTTATGACGCGTGGGATGAAAGGGTGTTATGTATATTGTGAGGATGAGAAGTTAGCCGAACATTTTAGACAAAGAATGCATGCATATGCAGAAGGATTTAAAAGAATACAGAGGGATATTAATAATGAATCAGCAAACAATAAACAGGATTAGACAATTCACTGAAGAAAGAGATTGGGATCAGTTTCATACGCCGGCTAATCTTGCCAAATCTATAGCGATAGAAGCTGGTGAGCTTCTGGAATGCTTTCAGTGGAGTGATGATGACTATAATCTTGAAAACATAAAAGATGAATTGGCAGATGTTCTTGTATACTGTAGAAATATGCTGGATAAGCTGGGGCTTGATGAGGACGAAATAATAAATGCCAAGATGACAAAGAATGAGCGAAAGTATCCGGTTGAAAAAGCAAAGGGGAAATCAGATAAATATAC
>CADBME010000334.1 GCA_902795715.1 uncultured Lachnospiraceae bacterium
GTCGATTCAAAGAGACGGGGGTGGAGAATGTCTACTTGCCTATGCTGATTCCGGAGAGCCTTTTGCAAAAGGAAAAAGACCATGTGGAAGGTTTTGCTCCTGAGGTGGCCTGGGTAACCCAGGGAGGCCAGGAGGAGCTGACAGAGAGACTCTGTGTTCGTCCTACTTCGGAAACCCTTTTCTGTGATCATGTTAAAGATGTGATTCATTCTTATCGTGACCTTCCCTTGATTTATAATCAGTGGTGTTCAGTTCTTCGCTGGGAGAAAAGCACCCGGCCCTTCCTTCGCACTTCCGAGTTCCTCTGGCAGGAAGGACATACTTTCCATGCCACTGCAGAGGAAGCGGAAGAGAGAACAGAGATGATGCTCAAGGTCTATGCTGACTTCGTAGAGGATGTTCTGGCCATCCCCCTGGTCAAGGGAAAGAAGACCGACAAGGAGAAGTTTGCCGGGGCAGAAGCAACCTATACCATCGAGGCTCTTATGCATGATGGCAAGGCTCTCCAGTCGGGAACCAGCCACAACTTCGGCTCCGGTTTCGCTGAGGCTTTTGGTATCGAATATACAAATAAAGAGAACAAACTGGTTCCGGTTCATGAGACCTCCTGGGGCTTGTCCACCCGTATCATCGGCGCCATCATCATGGTTCACGGGGATGACAGCGGTCTGGTCCTGCCTCCCAGAATCGCTCCGGTTCAGACTATGATCATTCCTATCCAGCAGAAGAAGACGGGAGTTCTGGAAAAGGCATTTGAAATTCGTGATGCTTTGAAGGGCCGGTACTCCGTGAAAGTAGATGATTCCGACAAATCTCCGGGATGGAAGTTCAGTGAGCAGGAGATTCAGGGTATTCCCACCCGAATCGAAATCGGTCCTAAGGACATTGCCAATAACCAGGCTGTCATCGTTCGCCGGGATACCAGGGAAAAAATTATTGTCCCCATTGACCAGCTGGTCGAAAAGCTTGGAGAAGTTCTCAGGACTATGCAGGAAGATATGTATAATCGGGCTAAAGAACATCTGGAGAAGAATACCCACATTGCCCATGACTGGGATGAGTTTAACGATCTTCTTGAAAATAAGCAAGGTTTTATCCGCGCCATGTGGTGCGGCGACCAGTCTTGTGAGGAAGCCATCAAGGAAGAGAACGGAGCGACCACCCGCTGTATGCCTTTCGTTCAGGCAAAGCATTCCGATCACTGCGTTCATTGCGGAAAACCGGCCAAATACGAGGTTTATTTCGGAAAGGCCTATTAATAGAGTTCTTTCATCCTCCATGTTAGCGATTATCGATTCATCGCTGAAGGTACAGCCAATTAGAAAATAAACCTTCAGAATCAAAATAAGTAAGAAAGGGAACAGTATGTCCAATACAGAAGATAGAGTAATCGCCATTGCGGCTGGCAAACAGATTCGGGAAAGTGAGTTTAATCAGTTCGTAAAGAATATGCCTCCTAATCAGCAGCAGTATGTACAGACGCCGGAGGGAAGGCACCAGGCCCTTGCCCAGTATGCCAATTATTTTCTCTTTGCCAGATATGGCGAAGACAAGAAATATGATCAGACAGAAGAGTTTAAGGGTATTTTGTCCGGCGCAAGGACAGAGCTTCTTAGTCAGTACGCCCTGACCCAGGAGGTACAGGGTATTACAGCTTCCGATCAGGAATGCCGGAAGTATTTTGAAGATCATAAGGACCGATTCCGCAAAGGAGCCCAGGCTAGTGCAAAGCACATCCTTATGGATTCTGAGGAGAAGATCAATCAGGTGAAAAGAGAGATTGAAGACGGGGCAAAGACCTTTGAGGATGCAGCCAAAGAGTACTCAACCTGTCCTTCTTCCTCCCGGGGCGGAAGCCTTGGATCCTTCGGCAGGGGACAGATGGTGCCGGAGTTTGACACAGCTGTATTTGGAGCCGAAGAAACCGGCAAGCTGATCGGGCCGGTGAAAACACAGTTCGGTTACCACCTGATCGTGGTGGACAGCCTGAACAAAGGAGAGGAAGCCTCCTATGAGGATTGCGCGGCCCAGATCCGCCAGCAGCTGACCAACCAGAAGCAGAATGAAAAATACATGGCCCTTCGGGCTGAGATTATCGAAAAATACGGATTGGAATTCAAATAGTTTTCCTGAATTATCATTATAAAGTCCACTTTCATCCCGCTATATAGTCTTTTTGTGAAAATATCTTTATTTTTTCTACTTGAAAGAGTATAATATTAAAAGTGACTTAGGGGTGATCCTAAAGACATTGGCAACTGCTAACATGCAGAATCATACATGGAGGTAATTTATTATGGGATTAGTATCTTCAAAAGAAATGTTGGAGAAGGCAAAAGCCGGAAAGTATGCTGTAGGCCAGTTCAATATCAATAACCTTGAGTGGACCAAGGCAATCCTTGAGACAGCTCAGGAGTGCAATTCTCCGGCAATCCTTGGCGTTTCTGAGGGCGCAGGAAAGTATATGGGCGGATACCGCACGGTTGTAGGCATGGTTAATGGCCTGATCGAAGAGCTTGGAATCACCGTTCCGATTTCCCTTCATCTGGACCATGGTTCCTTCGAAGGAGCTAAGAAGTGTATCAATGCCGGTTTTTCCAGTATCATGTTCGACGGATCTTCCCTTCCTTTTGAAGAGAATATCGAAAAGACAAAAGAACTGGTTGCTGCATGTGATATTCTCGGCCTTTCCCTGGAAGCTGAAGTAGGATCCATCGGCGGCGAGGAAGACGGTGTTGTAGGTATGGGCGAGTGCGCTGATCCGGAAGAATGTAAGAAGATTGCAGACCTGGGCATCACTATGCTGGCAGCCGGTATCGGCAACATCCACGGCGTATATCCGGAAGGATGGCCGGGATTACGTTTCGACGTTCTCGAAGACATTCAGAAACTGACAGGAAAAATGCCTCTGGTACTTCACGGCGGCACAGGCATTCCGGATGACATGATCAAGAAGGCCATCTCCCTTGGCGTTTCCAAGATCAATGTAAATACAGAGTGCCAGCTTGTATTCGCTGAGA
>CADBME010000335.1 GCA_902795715.1 uncultured Lachnospiraceae bacterium
ATCGATGGGGTCACAGGTTCGAGTCCTGTTGCGACCACCACCTAAGGACGCTGATATTGATACGATGTCAGCGTCCTTTCATTTGCCCGCAAACGCCCGGCAATAAAGGGTTTCCGGCCATCAGGCTCTTCCAGATGGAAGTCCCGGTGGCCGGTTTTTTCTGTCTCACCCCGGTTGCAGCCCGTGTATTCTTACACGATTTCCTCTGGTTGCCGTGTAAAGTTACACGATTCTGGCCGGGAAACGTGTATCTTTACACGATTCTCCTGCCTCCCGTGTAAAAATACACGATTACCTGTTTCCGAACAATTATAGATGCGGTTACATCATCACATTTAGATTATGTGGCTTATTACTGCTTAAGGGTTCAAAATGCTGTTCTGCCCCAATACCATTACTCAGCAATATTCCGGAAAAACCGTATAGATCATCACATCCATTTCGCCATATATGGGGCCTTTGTTTTCTTCACTCCTTCTAATAATCTAAAAAGTGCAGTGTAGATCGTTCCATAAGCCAGATCTCTTTCGGCCTCATCGCGGGTTGGGAATTCTTTTAAGATGACATTTTGCCAGTCGAAATCAAAAGCATGATACATATTTGGCATAGATTCCAAGTACAAGCTTCTTGAAGAAACGAATAAATGCTCTTGTCCTTCAGTATTTACAGCAATCACATATACGCGCTGATATGAATTGATATCTATGGTAGCTTCAGCCAATTGACCTTCCTCTGTTTTTCCTGGTGCACCGCGAACCGAAGTTAGTATCGGGTCATACTGTAATTCCTTTCCTCTCATTTCATATAATGGCATACCAACTTCTAACATTTCATTCATCATTTTATGCTGTAAGGTCTTAAAAGAGATAGCGAAATATGAATACTTTGGATCAAGTTCCTTAATGCTTTTGATTTTTACAAAATACTCTTGCTTTGGTGGATTTCCGAAGTATCCATTATATATCGCACCTAACTCATATTGACGTGCATAACTTGTATGTGATGCAGAATAAGTATACTTACCATCCTGACTCATAACCTGAACGTATTCATGATGTTCTGGTTGCGTTATATTATAAGCCTCTCCATATAGGTTAAATGTTCTTTGCCAACTGGCCCCTATTCTTAAGCCATGTGGAGCATATTTAGTGTCTAGTTCATGTTCTTTTAATTCTTCAATTTTCTTGTCGACTGCTTTATCAATACGGAACAAGGTTTTAAAGAAACCAGACTTTCCGGCATCTTCTATTTCAGCATACTCTTCGCGGGGATAATGACGTTCTTCCTGTGGCAACAGCTTGCCATCCTTTAAAACAGGATAGTCTGATACATAGTACGCTAAATCCTCAGGATGACACCAACACAAAACATATACCGGCTTGACCATTGGCGGTTGTATAACCATGGTCTGTGCAACAATATGATAATCTGTAGGAGCAGGTCCGATTTTTTGGACATAAAACTCTATATCGTCTTCTTGTCTTTCGTCTCCTTCAGCGAGATACTCTTCGTTGTAAGGAGGAACATCGAAAGAATCCGCTATCCCCTGAGGCAAACTATTCTTCATTTCCATTGATTACACCTTCATATCCTGTAGAATCTGTTTGAGCATTTTTGTTTGTTCGATTAGATAATCAATACACTCTCTAGCAGATACATATGACATTGTTTCTCTGTGAGCTGCTGGATTTCGATAATCCTTTCTGGTTTTCTCTGCACATTCCACACATTCAAGTAAATGGCTATGAATCATTTGATCGCTCAATTCGTCTTTATATAAACATCTCTTAGCGAATCCTTTTACAAGATCGAATGCTACAGGATCATAAACACGCCCATTGGCACCAACCCCTATTACATAAGCCAGTGATCCAATGGTAAAATCGTTCGGTGCCAAGGGTTCATCTTCAAACTTTGATTTCATTGCCCGTGGCCAATCCTTTAGCAAACAAGTATCATACAGATAACGTTTATACTGAACATAGAATCGAGCAGTCATCTCTTCATCAAGAACTTTTGTTACTTGCAGACAAACACCAGAGTAATCCAAGGTGGAATGGTCGTGTAATCCGTTTATTGAATCAAATGTCATCATTGCTGAGACCAGATAAGTTCTGCTTCGTTCAGTTAGTTTATTCCAAACCTCCTCACCTAATTGGTCAATCAGAAACGTAACATAGTTATCTCTATTCTTTATTGTTAGCATATCACGGGTGATAGAAACAAGGAAGTCAGATACTTCGTTTTGAAATGCTGTTTCCAGCTTTTCTTGTTCGAATTGATCAATAGTCTGATCATATTTCTCCGCATACACCTGCTTTATCTGTTTGACTTTTGCAATACCATTTTCAAAATCATTTATATCTACACCGGCAGAAGCCGCAACAGATCTTAAAATCGATATTTCAAAATCTCTTTCTGCTAGCATCATTCTGTATTGTGCTATTTTCTCCGCATTGCCAGAAGAATTAGTTTGTTTATCAGTTATTTTGTAATCTATCTCATAGTCGGAACATATAGTATTAAGTGCACTGACTAATCTCGATTTTTCTGAAGCACCAGC
>CADBME010000336.1 GCA_902795715.1 uncultured Lachnospiraceae bacterium
ATCAGATCGAGAAGTTCTTCCTCCTTCGCCTCTTTCGGAAGGGAAAAGGATATGGAATCGATACCGATTGCAGCACAGGTTTTTTTCTTATTGTTCACATAGACAGAGGAAGCCGGATCATTTCCCACCTGAATGACAGCCAGGCAGGGAAGAATTCCTTTCTTTTTTAAATTCTCAACCCGGATCTTCAGTTCTTCTTTGATCTCAGCAGCAATCTGCTTGCCGTTAATCAATTCAGCCATATCATCCTATCCGATACCTTTCCATTTCTGAAAATCCATTTGTTCCCTCTTGCAACAATTACAGAGTTCCCGCCTTATTTTAACTCATTCCCGTCTATAAGTCCAGTATCAAAGACTTTCATGACCCTGGACGCTTGATAAAAAGCCTTTACCGGCCTTCTTCAAAAAAGGCATCCAGCTCCTCAGGACTCATAAGGATCTTTCTGGGTTTGGTGCCTTCTTCCGGACCGACAATTCCCGCTTCCGCTAACTGGTCGATGATCCGGGCCGCACGGTTAAAACCGATCTTGAACATTCTCTGAAGCATACCAATGGTCGCCTTGTCCTTTTCCATGATAAATCTGGCAGCCGCCTCAAAATATTCATCCCGGTCCTGATCTCCCTCGGAGACGGATATTTTCTTTTCAATCTTCTCGCTTACGGAAGCATCATAAGATGCGACCTCGGCATTTGCCCTCAGGAAATCAGTCACCTTGAGAATATCTTCATCGGAAATATAGGCCCCCTGAACCCTGACCGGTTTCTGGTAACCGGAAGGATAAAAGAGCATATCTCCGTTTCCAAGGAGCTTTTCAGCCCCGTTCATATCCAGAATGGTTCTGGAGTCCGTACCGGATGATACCGATAAGGCCACTCTGGAAGGAACATTGGCCTTGATCAGTCCGGTAATAACATCCACGGATGGCCGTTGGGTAGCAATGACCATGTGGATGCCTGCTGCTCTGGCAAGCTGGGAAAGACGGACGATGGCATCCTCCACCTCACTTTTTGCTACCATCATGAGGTCAGCAAGCTCATCAATGATAATCACAATCTGAGGAAGCTTGTCCAGTTTTCCTTCCTCGACCTCCCCTGATTTGATGAGCATATCCACCTTCTTATTATAACCGGACAGATTTCTTGTCCCTGTCTCTGCAAACTTGCGGTAACGTTCCGTCATCTCCGCCACAGCCCAGGACAAGGCGCTCGATGCCTTCTTGGGATCTGTGACGACCGGAATCAGCAGGTGGGGTATTCCATTGTAAACCGACAGCTCAACCATCTTGGGATCCACCATGATCAATCGTACCTGATCCGGTGAAGCCTTGTATAGAATACTCATGATAATGGTATTGATAAAGACGGATTTTCCGGACCCCGTAGTTCCGGCCACCAGCATGTGAGGCATCTTGGCCAGGTCGGCCATGACGATCTTTCCTCCGATATCCTTGCCGGCTGCGAAAGACAATCTGGACTTCATGTTTCGGAAGGTCCGGTTGTCAATCAGGTCACGGAAATGGACCATCTGAACCTTTTTGTTGGGTACTTCGATTCCGATGGCCGCTTTGCCGGGAATCGGCGCTTCGATCCGCACATCGGCGGCTGCCAGATTGAGCTTGATATCATCAGTAAGGGAAACGATCTTGCTGACCTTGACTCCCTGTTCCGGGAAAAGCTCATAACGGGTAACAGAAGGGCCGCAGCTTATATCTGTAATCTTGACATTCACTCCAAAGCTGTGCAAAGTCTGCTGAAGCTTCAGGGCCGTCTCTTTCAGATCTTCATCCAGATCAGCTTCTTTTCCGGATTCATCCTTTGTCAAGAGGGTCATGGGCGGGAAAACATATTCTGCCCCGGCCTGCTTTGGAGCCGGCATAGGCTGGCTCATTGGAAGATCATCCGCCTTTTTGGCTCTTGTCTTTGTTTTATCCGAAGTTCCGGCCGGACTCTTTCGATTGGAAGTCCGGACAGGGACCGCTTCCTCGCTATCGACTGCCGGCATGGCTCTTCCGGTCTTCTTCTCCTGGGATGTTACCGGAGTCTGGCTCATCCGCATGGCTTTCCTGGGATCCATCTCCCCGGTCTCGGGCGCCTCATCCACAATATGGAAGGAATCTTCCTCCCTATGGAAGGAGTCTTCTTCTGCCTCCATGATTTCCACATAGGGAAACTCCTTCTCTGTCCCGGCCGGATCACCCTCTTTCTCGACCAGACCATCTTCTGTCCCAGGCAGATCCCTCTCTTCCAGGGCCTGATCAACTTCTTCCATGTCCAGATCAATATCATCCATGACGGCTTCCCCGTCTCCATGATGAATGCGGATCTCTTCAATGGATGACCCTAAGCCTGATCCCCTGCTCGTCCGGGATCCTCCGGATCCTGTGTTTTCCTCTCCTCTGAGAGCTCTCATGACCTGATCGGTCAGCTCCGGAGACTCCTTTTGGCTGGTGAGGAAAGCACTGTAATCAAGATCCCCTTCAAAGGGATCTGTTTTTCCATCTTTATCATCAAAGGGAACCGGACCGGCATGGAGTTCCTTGAGAGAATCTTTCACATGAACTTCATCCGATTCCACAAA
>CADBME010000337.1 GCA_902795715.1 uncultured Lachnospiraceae bacterium
AGGCAGCTATAAAGAGAAATCGGCTGTCGTCAGTTTCCCGGCTCTGGCCAATCAGGCAGCCACTTTTAAAGAGCTTATTGATCCGGAAGTGGAGATCCATGTCATCCATTCTGTGGAAGAAGTGAGGGAAACCCTGGGAAGTCTTCAGCAGAATGGTTATACCATGATTGTGGGGGATGTGATTACTGCTCAGACCGCGAAAGAGATCGGCATGAATTTTGTTCTGATCATGTCAGGTCAAAACAGTATCAGGGAAGCTCTCTTCTTTGCGGATAATCTGTCACAGCTGAAGACATCCCTTCTGCGACGCAAGGAATTGCTGACCTTTAAGGAGGCAGATTACAAAAGTTCTTCCGTAAAGCTTTTGAATCAGGAGAGTGATCAGGGCTATTCCTTCCAGAGTAATTACGGAGTGGCCAATTCCGTTGGAACCACCAAAGATGTCATTGAAGCTTGCAGTAAGACGGCCCTGCCTGTCCTGATTTTAGGAGAAAGAGGAACAGGAAAAGAAGCTGCTGCCATGGCTATCTACCATAAAGGAGAGTATCATGATAATCCCTGCTGCAAGATTGATTGCGGTACGGTAACCGACAGAGAATGGACCCGCTTTTTTAACAATACATCTTCTCCCTTCCTTTCAGTCCACTCCACTATATATTTTAAAAATGTTCATAAACTGTCTGCGACCAATATAAGAAGATTACAGAAATTAATAGAAGAATCCGGTCTGTGTATCCGGAATAAAGTCATCTTTTCTGCTGTGACAGGACCTGAAGGTGAAGTGCCGTCTTTTGCCCGCTATATCCTGGAGGAAATATCAAGCATGCTCCTTCATCCCCTGCCAATCCGTGAGAGAAAGGAAGACTTAAAAAATATCCTGGTTATCTACGTGAATGAGATGAATATTGAATTGGGAAGGCAGATTATCGGTTTTGAAAAGGACGCCAGGGATGAATTCCTGAATTATTCCTGGCCGGGAAATATTACCCAGGTTAAGAGAGTGCTCCGGCAGATTATGGCAAGTACTGAAGGACCCTTGATTACAAAAGATCAGGTAAAAAAATTCATCCGCAATGAAATATTTGAAAACAAAGATGATCATTCTTTTGACATTGATCTCAATCAGCATCTTTCGGATATCAATTATGATGTGGTTCGGATGGTTATGAAAGAGGAGAACATGAACCAGAGCAGGACAGCCGAGCGCCTGGGTGTAGGGAGAACGACGATCTGGAGAATACTCAGGCAGCATGAGAAGGATATATAGTATACAGATGGATAAGAATATGGAAAAGATGGATAACAAAGGGAGAAGCGATGAGGCTGGAATGAAGGGACCCATCTGCAGCAAGCTCAGGGAGATCGGGGAGAAAGGATTGCTTCCTTTTCATATGCCCGGACATAAAAGAAAGGCCTGCGGTCTTTTTCCCCAGGCACATGGAATGGATATCACGGAGATTACGGATTGTGATGATCTTCATGATCCCCGGGGAATAATTCGGGAGTCCATGGATCTTCTCAGGGAAATCTATGGAAGCCGGGAATCCTGGTATCTGGTAAATGGAAGTACCGCAGGTGTTCTGGCGGCTATGTCGGCTGTCTGTCAACCGGGAGACCGGATTTTGCTGGCCCGTAATTGCCACAAATCGGTTTACAACGGAATTCGCCTGCTAAGACTCAAGCCTGTATATTTCTGTCCTCTCCCGGATCCGGACTATGAGATTGCAGGCAGTATTGATCCGGATCAGCTGGGAATACTTCTTGGCCGGCATCCGGATATCCGGGCTGTGATTTTGACTTCACCGACTTATGAAGGTGTGGTATCGGATATCAGGGGGATTCGTGAGGTCATGAATCAGAAGCTTTCCCGGGAGATTCCCCTCATTGTCGATGAGGCCCATGGGGCCCATCTGCAATTTCATTCTTATTTTCCTGAAAGTGCTGTAAGTCAGGGGGCAGACCTGGTGGTACAAAGTGCCCATAAAACCCTGGCTTCCATGACCCAGACCGGCCTCCTTCATCTGTGTTCCGACAGGATTTCTCCGGATCTGGTCAAGGACCGTCTGTCCATTTTCCAGACTTCCAGCCCTTCCTACATCCTGATGGCTTCAGCGGAATATGGTGTGCTCACTGCCTATGGAAATCAAGAGAAAGTAGACCGCTATGCTGTTCGTCTTGAGAATTTTCGGAGACAATGCAGAAGTCTGAGCCGTATTCAGCTGGTGGAAAATGATAATGACCGATTCTATAATCTGGATCCGGGCAAATTGGTTTTCTATGCCCCGGGAAAAGGCAGAGATCTCTTTGACCGGCTGAGAGAGGACTATCAGATTGAGGCCGAGATGGCACAAAAGTCCTATATTGTGTGTATGACATCCCTCATGGATGAAGCGGATGATTATGACCGTCTGTTCGGAGCTGTCAAAGAGATTGACGACCTTTATAAGAAGGAGATAGCAGAAAAGCCCGGGAAGTCCGTCCCGGATTGGCCCCGGGATGAAAATGAGACGCCGGATTCCTGTATGATCCCTGACAAAAATATGATAATGAATAGGAAGAGTCCGGTCATACCGGAAAGGGTTTACTATTCCTGGGAGTGTCAGGAGTTTGCGGTAGAAAGAATTCCCCTGGCTGCCGGAGCAGGGAGAATCGCCGCCAGGGATATCATGATCTATCCCCCGGGAATCCCTTTGATTACAGCAGGCGAAAGATTCGGGAAAGAAATAGTGGAAAAACTTCTTTATTCCTTATATAATGGATATCGTGCCGTGGGAGTTGAACCGTATCCGCTCAAGCCGGATAAGGATCCCGTCATTTATGTTTATCAGGAATGAAAATCGGCATTGAAGCAAAAGAACAGGCGGACAGATTAGGAAAGTACAGATATAGGGCCCGGAGATTGGATATACAGGAGCATGGCTATGAAATCAGATGTGAAAAGACCATCAGATCGGGGGATGTTTATCGTCCTTGAAGGACCGGACGGTTCCGGGAAAACAACACAGATCGAATTGCTTTCGGAATATCTTAAAGAAAAAGGAAAGAAGTGCCTGATTACCCGGGAACCGGGAGGGACCGAGATCGGGGAACAGATCAGGAAGGTCATTCTGAACCCTGAGAATCAGGGAATGTCCGATGTGACGGAGATGCTCCTCTATGCGGCTGCCAGGGC
>CADBME010000338.1 GCA_902795715.1 uncultured Lachnospiraceae bacterium
GACAGGAAAAAACTCGAAGAGCTCCGGGTCCGTCTTCTGGATGAAACGGAGGAATTCTGCAGGTCACTTATAAGAAAAGACCTGACAGCTGGTCAAAAAATGCAGATCCTTACACAAATGATGGACCGCCTTTCCTGGCCGGACCGGCTTTTATCCATGGCGGCCAGGAAGGAGGAAGAAGGGGATTTGTCCCGTGCCAAAGAGTATGAACAGCTATTCCCTCTGATTCAGGAATTGATCGGGAAAATAAGTTTGGTGTTCGGGGAGGAATTCATTTCCCTGGAAACCCTGTCGGACGTGATGGATACCGGTCTGGAATCACTTGGACTTGGCCTGCCGCCCTTATCCATGGACCAGGTAATCCTGGGGGATCTGAAACGGACAAGACTGCCGGAGGTGAAAGCCCTCTTTATCCTGGGATTCAATGAGGGAATGATTCCTCCGATTGTTGAGGAGAGAGGGATGTTCAACGATGAGGACAAGGAAGTACTTGCTAAAGTGGGAATTGAATTGTCTTCCAACCGGTATGAAAAGACCCTGGAAGATGAATTCTACACTTACCTTGCATTTACAAGGCCCTCTGCATCCCTCTGGTTCAGCATGAGCGCCACTGACAATGCCGGAAAGGCTCTCCGTCCTTCTCCACTGGTTAAGAAGCTGGAATCCTTTTTCTCAGGAATCCGAATCCTTTCCTATCCCGAAGAGGAAGGCCGCCTCTACTTTAATGAGGCGGATAGTCTTGAATTTCTTGCAGAGCGCATGCGGCGTCTGAAGGAGAATCCGGAAAGAGGAAGCCGGGATCGGTCTCTTCGGGCTCTGGCCGGTTACTGGGCCGGGGAAAATGACGGGGCCAGACTAAAATCTTTCTGGGAAAAAATCTACACACGCCACCATAAGAAAATCATATCATCCTCCTACCTGGATGCTTTTTACGGAAAAGAGCTTTCCGGCAGCGTGACAAGGCTGGAGCAATACGCATCCTGTCCCTTTGCCTTCTTTGTCATTTTCGGACTGGGACTTAAGGAAAGAGAGGAGTTTGAAATAAAACCTAATGAACTGGGCTCCCTTTTCCATAATGTTCTTGAAAAATATGCCGAGAGAGTCCGGAAAGAAGGACTTCGCTGGAAAAATGTCCCCGAAGATCTCCGCCGGGACTTTTTAGATGAGGCTTTGAGGGAGGCGGCAGAAACAGATTTGCACGATTATTTCGAAAGTTCTGCCCGCAGCCGCTACACTTTGGAGAGAGCACGTCGTATCCTGTCAAGGACAGTGGATATCATCACCAGGCAGCTTATGCACAGTGACTTTGAACCTGACCGATTTGAGATGCGGTTCGGAAAAAAAGACGGTCTGACTTCGGCTGTCATTCCCCTTTCTCAGGGCAGGGTCATGAATCTGACCGGCATCGTGGACCGTGTGGATATCTGCATGGACCAGGACCGGATTCTTCTTCGCGTCATCGACTACAAATCCGGAGAAAACAAACTGGACCTGGATAATCTCTATCACGGCTTAAGCCTCCAGCTGGCCCTATATATGAACGCGGCCAGGGAAATCTATGAAAAAGACAGGAAGGAGTCTGTGATCCCGGCCGGCCTTTTTTACTACCATATGCAGGATCCTCTGGTCGAAGCTGATTACATGAATGACGAAAAGTATCTTAAAGAGTTTCAGATGCAGGGCTATGCCAATGCCGACCCCGAGATCATCAGAAAGATGGAAGATCCCCCCAACCCCTGCTTCACCATGCCCGTTACCATTACCAAAAAGGGCATACCCGATAAAAGAAGCGCTGTTTTGACCACGGAAGACTTCCGGGATATCCGGGAGTACGTTCAGAAACTCATTGCAGGGATCGGCAGGCGGATTTTCTCCGGGGATGTCTCCCCTGTGCCCTACGTCAAGGGAGATCGGTCTGCATGCCGGTACTGCCCTGCCTGGGACATCTGCGGTCTGGATCCACGGGAAGATCAGGAATGCTGGCGTAGAATTAATGGGATGGGTAAGGATGAAGTGCTTGCAGCCATCCGAAGGGAGATCGGGGCTGAGTCAGATGACGGAGATAAGGATGCCGACAGAACCGGCACCGGGCCGGTCCCGGAATCCTTATCTTATGACAGGGATAAGGAGGATGCATAATGGACTATACCAAAGAACAGGCATATGCCATCCGCCTGCAGGGGGAAGATATCATGGTTTCGGCCGGGGCCGGAGCCGGCAAGACCCGGGTTTTGGTGGACAGACTGGTGGAAAGGATTCTTGACAGAGACCAGCCTGTTTCTGCAGATCAGTTTCTTCTGATGACCTTCACGGAAGCGGCGGCATCTGAGATGAGAGAGCGAATCGGGAAGACACTGGAAGACTATCTGGACCGGGACCCGGAAAATACATTTTTACAGGCCCAGATCCGCAAGATTCGCCATGCTGATATCTGTACCATACATGGTTTTTGCAGCCGGCTGATCCGGTCAAGATACAGTGAACTGGGTCTGGATCCTTCTTTCCGAATCGGAGAAGAGGGAGAGCTGGCCCTGATGAAAGAGGAGGCCATGGCCGATTTGCTTGAAGAATGCTATGAAGGGGGAGAGGATTCCTTTCTCTCTTTTGCAGAAGCCTATGCCCCCGGAAGAAATGATAAAAATCTGGAAAATCTGATTAAAAGTCTCTATGGCTTTACCCGGGCCTTCCCGGATGCTGAGGGATGGCTTAAGAAGATGACATCCGGTGGAAAGGAAGCCCAATCTCTGGTTTTCGGTATCCTGGAAGATCACAGATGCCGGGCCTTGTCCCGCCTTGCCGGAGAGGCAAAAGGCCTGGAGGATTTCCTGGCATACGGGGAATCCTGCGGTCTTGGGGATTCACGATCCAATCTTCTGGCCGGCAGATTGTCCGGAATCATCCGGGATCTGAACCAGGCCGGATCTGTTGAGGATTTCGGGCAGATTGTCCGTCAGGCTGACGCAGATTATCCGGCCAGGACGGGAATGAGAAAGGATGACAGAGCCCGGCCCGACTTCTCTGACCTCCAGGCTATCCACGAGAGAGTAAAAAAAACGATAAAGGATCTGAGCTCAGGTGTTTTTTCCATGACCGGGACACAGATTCTTGATGAGAGAAAAAAGCAGGAGGCCTTCGGGGCAGAACTGGCCCGGCTGACCATCCGCTATGAGGAATTATATGACGCCAAAAAGGCCAGGAAAAATGTCTATGATTTTAACGATCTGGAACGATTTGCCCTTCGCCTCCTTGTCGACGGATATGAGAAATCGGGACAGGCTATTCCCTCTCAGGCCGCCAGAGAGCTGGCAGCAAGTTACCGGGAAATCTTTGTCGATGAATACCAGGATGTAAACCTGGTCCAGGAAACCATAGTTGAGGTCCTGCACCGGACCGGCTCCAACCATCTTTTCACCGTTGGAGATGTCAAGCAGAGTATTTACCGTTTCCGCCAGGCCAGACCCGACCTTTTCCTGGCCCGCAGCAGAAGATATATGCCTGTTGAAAGCTACATGGCTTCGGGAAGCCCTGACTCGAAAGAGAATGGACTTACTTATATGGGAGAGAACCGGGCGGAAGAAAACGAAAGCCGGGGACAGGCAGAAGGAGTGGAAATCCGTCTCCTTGATAATTTCCGCAGCAGCCAGGCTGTCATTGACAGTGTGAATTATATTTTTCGGCAGCTTATGGACCTGGATTTCGGAGGGGTAGATTACGATGACCATACCGCCCTCCGATGCGCAAGGATTGACATGGAAGAGGAAAAGAACCCAAAAGATCGGGATGTCCGGAAAGATCAGGGCAATCAGAAGGATTATGTTCCGTCTGTATCGGAGTTGAACCTCTTTGTCAGGGATGATGAATTTGAAAGTCAGGATGATCCGCCGGAGCTTATTCTGGCTGAGGCAGCCATGATCGGAAGCCGGATCGACCAGCTGACCCGGGAGGGCTATGGCTATGGGGACATGGTGATCCTGCTCCGTTCTGTCAAGGAGAAGGCGCAGTTGATGGCAGATTATCTGGACCGGTGCGGCATTCCCACCCTCTGTCAGAATCAGACGGGATATTTTGAAACCATGGAGATTCGCATTATGATGAACTACCTGTCCGTGGTCGATAATGTCTACCAGGATTATCCCATGGCTTCGGTCATGATGTCTTCCATCGGAGAATTCACCGTGGATGATATGGCCCGCCTTCGCATTCTTCGCGGAGAACATCAGGGAGTGGGATACTATCTCTATGATCTCATGGTCAGGTATCTGGAAATGGAGTCGGCAAAAGAAAAAGACGTATTGCTTTTTGATGAGGACCTTGCGGCTAAGATCAGAAACTTCCTCTCCCTTCTCCATGAATTTCGGGAGAGGAAGAAGGAAACCCCGCTTCCGGTTCTCCTGTGGGATATCTACCGTAAGACCGGTTTTTATTACGATGTTCAGCTTATGGAGGAAGGGGAAAACCGGAGACAGAATCTTCTCATGTTCCTTGAAAAAGCCCGGGATTATGAGCAGACTGCCTACAAGGGTCTCTTTTATTTTAACCGCTACATGAAGCAGCTTAAGACTTACGAAGTGGATCTGGGTATGGCTTCCCGGAATGACGGGTCGGTAAACCGGGTCAGGATCATGACCATTCATAAGAGCAAAGGGCTTGAGTTCCCCGTGGTATTTGTCGGCAATCTTTCTGGTCTGCTCAATCTCAGGGACAGCTATGGGGCTGCCGTTTTCCATCCGGAACTGGGAATAGGGCTTGAATTCAGGGATCCGCGAATCCGAATCCGGCACAAATCCTTTATGCAGAGAGTGATTGCCGGTCAGCTGAAGAAAGAATCCCTGGAGGAGGAACTCCGGGTTTTGTATGTGGCTATGACCCGGGCTCGTGACAAACTCATTCTCACGGGACACATTAAGGAAAAAGATCTGGAAAAGGCAGGAGATGGATTTTCCCCTCTGACCGACAAATTAAAAGCCCGGTCCTATATGGACTGGCTGCTGCCGGCTGCGGCAAAGACTCCGTCCATGAGAGAGTATTTGAAAAGCCGGGGTCAGGTCTCCGAACCGGAGGATACCGGCTCCGGAACGGCAAAGGAGGCAGAGAGCCTGCAGGTGAACTTGTATCACTGGAATCAGCTGACAGACTGGTTTGAAGAAGAAGAGAAGGGGAAAAGGGAAATGACCTACCGGGACTTCCTTTGTCTGCTTGGAATCTCCGATCCGGACAGTGGCGGGGATCCGACCGGGGAGAGGACAGGGGATGATCTGGATCGGGTTCGCAGGGCATTTTCTTTTGAATATCCCTACCGACAGGAAACGGAGTGGAAGAGAAAATACTCGGTGTCGGAACTGAAAAAAGGATCAGATACTGTGGGCTGCGAAGAGATAGGCCGGGAAGAGGGAATTCTGGCCCGGAGCCAGGACCAGGTTCGACTATTTGAAATGCCGGATTCCGACCTTTCAGCCTCCATGAGAGGAACACTGGTCCACAAGGTCATGGAATTACTTCCCTTTGACCAGATAAGGGATGAGGAAAGTCTCAGGCAGGAGCTGGAAAAAGTGAGGGAGAATTATCCCCGGACAGACCTTCTTCCCATGGAAGATCTGGCAGCCGGGATCGGCCTCTTTCTCTTTAGCAGAGAGGGAAAGGAACTGGCCTTTGCCCAGGGACAAGGCCGTCTTCACAAGGAAACACCTTTTACCATAGGGCTCCCTGCCGGAATGGTCTATCCCGGAAGTGACTCTTTGGAAAAGGTCATCATACAGGGGGTTATCGACCTCTACTGTGAGACGGAAGAAGGCTTATGGCTGATTGATTACAAAACCGACCGGGTCGCGGAAGGAGAAGAGACCCTCCTTCTTGACCGCTATAAAGCCCAGATGATATATTATAAGACGGCTTTGGAACAGATTTTAGAAAAACCGGTAACCAGGATCGACATCTACTCTTTCAGTCTGGGTCGCTTCCTGCCGGTGACCCCTTGAAAAAGGATCTGGCTGGTGACTAAGGACTAAGGCTGTGACCTGCGGCGGCCGGATAGGGGCTCCGATGTGAGCCTTGTCCGAGAAAAGAACGGGCCAGCCATCCGGATCTCAATAAAAATTGACCTGAAGAGAGGAGGATAAGGATGAAGAGGATTCTGAAAGCTACAACTAACCGACTGATTATCGTATCTCTTCTGATCCTCCTGCAGATTGTGTGGATGTCCATGGCCTTTGTCTGGCTGGCTGCCTACAGCCGGTGGATTTATATGGGACTGAATCTATTAAGTCTCCTGGTCGTTATTTATATTATTAACCGGAAAGACAATCCGGCCATCAAGCTGGCCTGGGTTGCCCTGATTCTTCTCTTTCCTCTTCTGGGCGGTCTCCTCTATCTCTATACGGGGAATAAGCAGCCCTTCAGGAGAATCCGGAGGCGTATCGGTCCGGCCATCGAGGAAAGCGAACAGAGTCTGAAAGAGGATCCGGGCCTGTCGGACCAGGTCCGCAGGGAGGATCCCCTGGTGGCTTCCCAGATCTATTATATCCAGAAGGAGTCCGGATTTCCGGCCTGCAGGAATAGCTCCGTGGATTATTATCCGTCAGGAGAAGAATGCTTTCCGGTGATTCTTGAGGAACTGGATAAGGCAGAAAAATATATTTTTCTGGAGTATTTTATTATTGAGGAAGGAAGAGTCCTCGACCAGGTTATGGAAATCCTTGAGAAAAAGGCCGGTCAGGGAGTGGATGTCCGGGTTCTCTACGATGACATGGGAAGTATCGGAAAGGTTCCCTGGCACTATCCCGATATTCTTAAAAAAAAGGGAATAAAGTGCATGCCCTTCAACCGATATATTCCCATATTCTCCATTGTTTTTAACACAAGAGATCACAGAAAACTGATGGTCATTGACGGAAAGGTTGCCTTCACGGGAGGCATAAACCTGGCCGATGAATATGTCAATCTCAAACAGCGCTTTGGTTACTGGAAGGACAACGGCCTTCGAATCCGGGGGGAAGCGGTCCACAATATGACCATCATGTTCCTGCAGATGTGGAATGCATTTTCAGAGGAGACTCTTCCCTACGACAGCTTTCATTCGCCTGCCTGTCCGGGACCGGATGGAGAGGATGGGATCGTTCTTCCCTTTTCCGATGATCCGCTGGACAGTGAGAAGGTGGGGGAAGGGGTTTTCCTGAACATGATCAATGCGGCCACCCGATATATCTGGTTTTTTACTCCCTATCTGATTATTGACAATGAGCTGGTGACGGCCATGATCCTTGCCTCGAAAAGGGGAGTGGACGTGAAGATCATCACCCCCGGCATTCCGGATAAAAAGATCGTCTACCTGGTAACCCAATCCTATTACAGCCAGCTGGTGGAGGGGGGCGTTAAGATTTACCAGTACCGCCCCGGATTTATTCACAGTAAATGTGCGGTGTCGGATGACTGTGTCGCAACGGCCGGCACCATGAATCTGGATTACCGCAGTCTCTATCTTCATTTTGAAAATAGTGTTTTTCTCTACAGGAACCGCGGAGTGATCCAGATTCGGGACGACATGGAAAAGACACTGAAAGAATCCAGCATTGTGACGGCAGACCAGTGCCACCGGACTCCGGTAGTCCGGGTCCTGCAGAGTCTGCTGAGGATTTTTTCGCCACTCTTATAATTATTGAGCTGATTCAATCGGAACAGCAGGTAACCATTCCCTGGATGGAAATGGTAAATAGTAAAATCATTCTGCCATTTTCAGGGATGGGGAGGAGGTGAATCCACATGGCAGCCTATGAAAGCTTCGCCCGGGTTTATGATGAACTGATGGACAATGTACCCTATGATGACTGGGCAGATTTTATCAGAAGCCGGCTGGTCGAAAAAGGAATTTGTGACGGTCTGGTCCTGGACCTGTGCTGCGGCACCGGAAGGATGACCGGCCGTCTCCATAATCTGGGCTATGATATGATCGGGGTGGACTCCTCTGTGGAGATGCTGGAGATTGCCAGGGAGAAAACGCCGGCTGACTGCCTCTATCTCAACCAGGATATGAGGGAATTTGAACTCTACGGTACGGTCCGGGCCGTCGTATCGGTCTGCGACAGCATGAATTATCTGACAGAAGATGAAGACCTGGTCCGGGTCTGCAAGCTGGTAAATAATTACCTTGACCCGGGAGGGATTTTTCTCTTTGATGTCAACACGGAATACAAATACCGGGATCTGATCGGGGATACCGTGATTGCCGAGGACCGGGAAGATGTCAGTTTTATCTGGTACAATGAATACGACCGGGATCTTCATCAGAATACCATCGACCTGTCTGTCTTTGTCCGGGAAGAGGGGGATCTCTTCCGCAAGTATTCGGAGATCCATGTCCAGAAAGGCTATACATGTTCAAGGATTATCAGCCTGATCAGGGAGAGCGGACTGGAATTGATCGGGGCTTTTGACGGTTATACACCCAAACCGGCCCATGAAAAGAGTGAGAGAATCGTTTTTATAGCAGAAGAAAAAGAAAAGAATAAAAGGGGATAGATACAATGAGTGATTATGTGGTAAGAGGAATGGCTGCCGGAGGTCAGGTGCGGTTTTTCGGCGCTTACACAAGAGATCTGGTTGAGAAGGCCCGGCAGATCCATGGGACCAGCCCTGTGGCGACGGCTGCCCTGGGCCGGCTTCTGACTGCCGGAGCCATGATGGGAGCCATGTGTAAAAATGACAGTGACCTGGTGACCATCCAGATCAAATGTGACGGCCCCATCGGAGGACTGGGGGTGACTGCAGATGCCAAAGCCAATGTCAAAGGCTATATCTACCATCCTATGGTCATGCTGCCCCCCTCCGACAAAGGAAAGCTGGATGTGGGAGGCGCCCTGGGAGGCGGTGTCCTACAGGTGATCAAGGACCTGGGCCTGAAGGAACCCTACTCCGGACAGACTGCCCTGGTTTCCGGTGAGATCGCCGAAGATCTGACTTACTATTTTGCTTCTTCGGAACAGATTCCCACCTCGGTGGCTCTGGGCGTTCTGATGAACAAGAACAATACGGTAGGCCAGGCCGGGGGTTTTATCGTCCAGATGATGCCCTATGCCCAGGAAGAGGTGACAAGCGCTCTGGAGAAAAAACTGGCTGCTTTCAGCTCCGTAACACAACATCTGAATGAGGGCGAGACGCCGGAAGAGATTATTTCCTCCCTCCTGGAGGGATTTGATGTGGAATTTGAGGAAACCATTTCCTCCCGTTATTATTGCAACTGTTCCAGGGACCGGGTGGAAAAAGCTGTAATCAGCGTAGGCAGGAAAGAACTGGAAGATATGATCGAAGAGGGGAAACCAATTGAAGTGAACTGTCATTTCTGCAACAGCCATTATCATTTTTCCGTGGATGATCTGAAGGAAATGCTGAAGTCTGCCAGATAAAAAAACCCCGCCTGGGCGGGGCATTTACGCTTATTCGGAATCCTTGTGGAGACGAAGAGGGATATAGCCTCTGCGGACCTTGGCCTGACGTTTTTCTTCATGGTCAGGATGGGACTCGGAAAGAAGAGGTTCCTCATCGGCCGTTTCCGGATCCTCGACAGGCAGTTCGGCAAAAATATCTTCTTCGGGCTCAATCTCATCGTCTAAGAAACGGGAGAGAAATGGAATGCGGTCTGCGTAATTGCGGAAAAGGTAGACAGCGCAGGCAGCGGCAGCGGCCAGAGCAATCAGGGCAACTAAGAGTTTGGTAATCTTTTTTTCCATAGGGATCATCCTTCCTGTAAAATGATTTTATATTTTGTTTATTGTAACCTTTTTTTCTCTTGAAATCAAGGGAAAGGATAGGAGCAGATCTGCCTGCAGACTGCGGTCTTAACAGAAAGGAGGAGCTGCCTGTCTCCTGGCAGCCTTATCAGCAATATGAGTTATGCCGATCAATTATTTATCAATATGTGCCGGGACATCATCGATCACGGATTCAGTACCGAAGGGGAGAAAGTGCGGCCCAAATGGCCGGACGGAACCTATGCCTACACCATAAAAAGGTTTGGCGTGGTCAACCGCTATGACCTTTCTAAAGAATTCCCTGCTATCACCCTGAGAAAGACCTACATACGGTCAGCCATCGATGAGATCCTCTGGATCTGGCAGAAAAAGTCCAACAATATCCATGACCTGGGCAGTCATATATGGGATGAGTGGGCCGATGAGGATGGGTCCATCGGAAAGGCCTATGGTTATCAGATGAGGAAAAAACATCATTACCGGGAAGGGGATATGGATCAGGTGGACAGGGTACTCTTTGATCTGAAAGAGAATCCTTACAGCCGCAGGATCATAACCAACATGTATGTCCATGAAGACCTGCATGAAATGAACCTCTATCCCTGTGCCTACAGCATGACTTTCAATGTGACCGGAGACCGGCTCAATGCCGTACTCCACCAGCGGTCCCAGGATGTTCTGGCTGCCAATAACTGGAATGTGGTCCAATATGCCGCCCTGCTTATGATGATAGCCCAGGCCAGCGGCTATAAGCCGGGCGAACTGGTCCACGTGATTGCCGACGCCCACATTTATGACCGCCATATTCCCATAGTGAAAGAGCTGATCGAGCGGGAAACCTACCCGGCTCCCAAAGTTACTCTGAACCCGGAAGTGAAAAACTTTTATGATTTCACGGTGGATGATTTTACTATAGAGAATTACCAAACCGGCCCCCAGGTAAAAAACATCCCCATAGCTATTTAAGGGTCGGCAAAGCTTTTGTCCCAAAAAGAGGACTCCCTTAGCTGCAGGCGGGATAAGGAGTTTGCTTTTCTATTCACAGAGGAGGAAGTATGAATCTTATAGCAGCGGTCGACAGAGGATGGGGAATCGGAAAAGACGGTGACCTTCTCTTTCACCTGAAGAAAGATATGAAGTATTTTGCCCAAATGACCAGTGGACATGTCATTATCATGGGAAGAAAAACACTGGAAAGCTTCCCGGGAGGGAAGCCTCTTCCCAGAAGAAAGAATATCGTTTTGACCGGAAACAGGACCTATGACGGAAAAGGTGCCGAGGTAGTTCACAGCATAAAAGAGCTTTTTGACCGGCTTAAGACTCTGGAAGATGAAGAAATCTGGGTCGTGGGCGGGGGAAGCATTTACCGGGCCCTTCTGCCCTGGTGCAAATATGCCTATATCACCCATGTGGACAGAGAATGCCAGGCAGACACCTTTATTCCCGACCTGACCTGCTATCCGGGATGGGAGCTTATAGACCAGGGCGAAGAGATGGAAGAAGAGGGGATTTCTTTTCGATTTTCCATATATGAAAACAGGGGTCTTGCGGAAACAGAAAACTCTTCGGATTAAGGAAAAAAAAAGGTCAGGAAAAACAGAGTAAATCAGATTCAGGCAAATAAGAGATTTACGAAAGAAAAGAGGAAGACAATGGCAGGAAGAAGCAAAGAGGAACTATCCGGTCTGGAACTCCTGGGCAATCACAAAACCCTTTATCAGGCAGATTATTCACCGGATATACTGGAAGCATTTGATAATAAACATCCGGATCACGATTACTTCGTAAAATTTAATTGCCCGGAATTCACCAGCCTGTGTCCCATGACCGGACAACCGGATTTTGCTACTATATATATTTCCTATGTACCGGATAAAAAGCTGGTTGAAAGCAAGTCGCTGAAGCTGTATCTGTTCAGCTTCCGAAGCCACGGGGATTTTCATGAAGACGTCGTCAATATTATCATGAAAGATCTCATCCGTCTTCTGGATCCCAAATATATTGAGGTTTGGGGGAAATTCCTTCCCCGGGGAGGTTTGTCCATCGACCCCTACACCAACTACGGCAAGGAAGGAACCCCGTGGGAGGAGACGGCATCAAAGAGACTCATGTGGCACGATATGTATCCGGAACAAGTGAAGAATCGTTAGAAATCGAACATTTATTCGAACGAACACTTGTTTTGTACCCGGACTTGTGATATAATATCAAAAAGAAAGGCGGGAACATGATGTCCGTCCCCATTGTTCCGGGCAGGACCAGGGACATCAAAGACCGGATGAAGTTTGATGAAGAAAGGATTATTGAATCATGGCAAAGAAAACAGAAACAAGTGTGGTGAAACCCTATACCGGTTCCGATAAAGAAGGGAAGCTGGCGGCTTTGCAGAGCGCGGTGGCTTCCATCGAGAAGGCCTATGGCAAGGGATCCGTCATGAAGCTTGGGGATTCCGCAGATAATATTAACATTTCATCCATACCGACAGGCAGTATCAGCCTGGATGTAGCCCTTGGCGTAGGAGGAGTGCCCCGGGGCAGGATCATCGAGATCTACGGACCGGAGTCCAGCGGAAAGACCACGGTAGCCCTCCATATGATTGCCGAGGCCCAGAAGAGGGACGGGATTGCCGGCTTTATCGATGCAGAGCATGCCCTGGACCCGACCTATGCCTCCAGGATTGGCGTAGATATTGACAATCTTTACATTTCACAGCCGGACAACGGTGAACAGGCTCTGGAGATCGCGGAGACCATGATCCGGTCCGGAGCACTGGATATCGTGATCGTGGATTCGGTTGCCGCCCTGGTTCCCAAGGCAGAGATCGAGGGAGATATGGATGACCTCCAGGTAGGGCTCCACGCCCGGCTTATGTCTAAAGCTATGAGAAAGCTGACCGGTGTCATCTCCCAGTCCAATTGCGTTGTTGTTTTTATCAACCAGCTCAGGGAGAAGGTTGGCGTTATGTTCGGTAACCCGGAAGTCACTACAGGAGGGCGGGCCCTCAAGTTCTATTCCTCCATCCGCATGGATGTTCGCCGTGTTGAGGCTATTAAGCAGGGCGGAGAAGTTGTAGGAAACCATACCCGGGTCAAGGTTGTCAAGAATAAGGTGGCACCTCCCTTTAAGGAGGCAGAATTCGATATCATGTTCGGCCAGGGAATCTCCAGAGAGGGAGATTTGATTGATCTTGCCGCCAGGGTTGATGTAATCAAAAAGAGCGGAGCCTGGTTCTCCTATCAGGGAGAAAAGATTGGCCAGGGCCGTGAGAATGCCAAGCTCTATCTGAAAGAACACCCGGATATCATGGCTGAGGTGGAAGGCAAGGTCAGAGAGATCTTCAACCTTCCGGCAGATGATGTGGCTGCAGCTGCGGAAGACCCTTTCCGGGCCGGCCAATTACCGGATGAAGAAGGCGGCAGCTTATGACAGCCGGCGTGAATTCAATCCCCTTTGATGGCCCGGATCAGCATTCGACAGAAGGCCAATCATCCGATTTAGGCCCCTCCGGTTCAGCTGCTTATATTATAAAGCTGCGAAAGACCGGCGGAAAAAAGATATATGTAGATCCCCTCGAACGGGAGGGGATCTATCTTTATCCGGGTGAGGTCAGGAAAGAGAAACTGGAAGAAGGGCAGGAGATGACGGAAGAAGAACTCCTTCGTCTCCGCCTTGTTTACGCCCTGCCCAGGGCCAGAAAGAGAGCTTTGGGAATTCTGGCAAAAAGGGATCAGACAGAATCCCAGATTCGGGACAAGCTGGAGAAGTCACTGACGGACTCCCGCTCCCTGGAGGAGGCACTTGACTTTGTCAAAAAACATGGCTATGTGAACGACTATAAGTATGCCTGTGACTACCTTTTTGCCAAACGGGGAAGGAAAAGCTTTCGCCAGATTCGCATGGACCTGATCGGCAAGGGGATTTCCAGAGAGATCCTGGATCAGGTTTTTGAGGAAAACCGGGAACAGGATGCAGGAGACCTCAAAGAATTATTTGAAAAATACATCCGCCGTTTCCCTGCTTTTGACCGGGATGCTGCCAGAAAAACCTATGCTCATTTTATGAGAAAGGGATATGCATCCGACCTTGTCTCGGGAATGATTCGCCGTAAGCAGGAAGAATGGGAATAAAAGCCTGTTTCTTTTTTTTGTTCATTTTGGCTATGACCGGCCATAAATCATGCTTTCTTTCATGTGATATATGTAATCAAGGAATAGGTTTTCCTTGACATTTTCTTTGTTCAAGCGTAATATTAAACTGTTGTACATATGTATAACACAAAAGTTTATAAGGAGGTGTACCTGCATTGGACATGATGATGACGGTCATCATTACCGTGGCAGCTGCACTCATCGCCGCTGTGATTTCTTCCGTGGTTACGACATCCTACCGCACGAAGGTGTCGGAAGCCAAAGTGGGGAGCGCAGAGGATAAGGCTCGTGAGATTATTGACGAGGCCGTTAAGACAGCGGACGCCAAGAAGCGTGAAGCTTTACTTGAGGCTAAGGAAGAATCCATGAGGGCCAAGAATGAGTTTGAGAAGGAGACACGTGAGCGCAGGGCCGAGCTTCAGAAGTATGAGAGGCGGGTTCTCAACAAGGAAGAAGCTATCGACCGCAAGTCGGAATCTCTTGAGAAAAAGGAAGCGGCACTTTCGCGCAAGGAGAGTTCTCTGGACAAGCAGCGGGCCAAGGTTGACGAATTACATGCCCAGCGTCTGCAGGAACTGGAACGCATATCCGGTCTGACCTCTGAACAGGCAAAAGAGTATTTGCTTAAAACTGTAGAAGATGACGTAAAACGAGAGATGGCGGTTCTGGTCAAGGAACTTGAAACCAGAGCCAAAGAAGAAGCATCCAAGAAGGCAAAAGATTATGTCGTGACTGCAATTCAGAAGTGCGCGGCGGATCATGTTGCCGAAACCACAATCTCTGTAGTTCAGCTGCCCAACGATGAGATGAAGGGTCGGATCATCGGACGGGAAGGAAGAAACATCCGGACGATCGAGAACCTTACCGGTGTGGATCTCATTATTGATGATACACCGGAGGCGGTTATTTTATCCAGTTTTGATCCCGTGAGAAGAGAAGTCGCACGGATCGCACTGGAGAAGCTGATTGTCGATGGACGGATTCATCCGGCAAGAATTGAGGAGATGGTTGAGAAGGCGCAGAATGAAGTTGAACAGACAATGAAGGAAGAAGGAGAGGCTGCCGTACTTGAGGTCGGCGTCCATGGAATTCGTCCTGAATTGGTCCGTCTGCTCGGTAAGATGAGATATCGTACCAGCTACGGACAGAATGCATTAAAGCATTCTATCGAAGTCGCCCACCTGTCCGGTCTGCTGGCCGGGGAGATCGGGGCAGACGTACGTTTGGCAAAAAGAGCCGGCCTGCTTCATGACATCGGTAAGTCCGTAGATCATGAGATGGAATGTTCTCATATTAGTATCGGTGTGGATCTGTGTAAGAGATACAAAGAATCTGCAGTCGTAATTAATGCTGTCGCATCTCATCACGGGGATGTTGAACCTACCAGTCTGATCGCCTGTATCGTGCAGGCAGCTGACACCATTTCAGCTGCAAGACCAGGCGCAAGACGGGAGACATTGGAAACGTATACGACCAGATTGAAACAGTTAGAAGACATTGCCGACTCCTTCAAGGGAGTGGATAAGACTTTTGCCATTCAGGCAGGAAGAGAAATTCGGGTAATGGTTGTTCCGGATCAGGTTTCGGACGCAGAGATGGTATTGCTCGCAAGAGACATCTCGAAGCAGATTGAAGGGGAATTGGATTACCCCGGCCAGATTAAGGTGAATGTGATTCGGGAATCAAGAGCCGTTGATTACGCAAAGTAATATATGTCGTATCAACGTTAGTATTATGTAGAGTTCAATCCACATATGGTAAGTATATCATTTCAGGGCTGCTGTCAAGGACGGCAGCCCGATTTTTTGCTTAAAAAATATAGATGTCTATTGCACAAATTGAACTGATTTATTACAATTGATATTAAATGATTGGATATAATTCGATTTTTACATAGGATTTGTATTATAAGCAGGAGGATATTATGATTCTTCATGATTTTTATATGGGGCAGGCTTTTGATGCCCATGAATATTTTGGCGCCCATCTGTGCCGGGAGGGCGTCATCTTCCGACTTTATGCTCCCAATGCAAAGAAGGTTGAAGTGATCGGCGATTTTAATAACTGGGACGGTTCTTCTGATGTGATGACTGCTCTGGAGCAGTCCGGGGTCCTGGAACTGGTTCAGAAGGATGCCAGACCTGGCCATATGTATAAGTTCAGGGTTTACCAGAAGGACGGCCATGTGATGGACCGCTTTGACCCTTACGGATTTGGCTCGGAACTTCGTCCGGATAATGCATCCATTATTGTCGATTTGGATGAGTGGACTTTTGATGATGATGAATGGATGAAAAACCGAAGCAAAAACTTTGACAGACCCATGAACATCTATGAAGTTCATGCCGGATCCTGGCGGTCCAATCCGGAAGATCCTGAAAACGGCTGGTACAGCTATGATGTCCTTGGGGAAAAACTGGCCGATTATGTGAAAGATATGGGCTATACCCACGTGGAATTCCTGCCTCTTACGGAGTATCCCTCCGATTCATCCTGGGGATATCAGACAAGCGGTTATTTCTGTCCGACAGCCCGGTATGGAACAGCCCTGCAGCTGATGAAGATGGTCAACACCTTCCACAAGGCCGGGATCGGTGTGATCATGGACTTTGTCCCGGTTCATTTTATAACGGATACCTATGCCCTGGCTAAGTTTGATGGTACACCCTTGTATGAATATGCAGAACCATCCAAAGGTTACAGTGAATGGGGAACCTGTAATTTTAATTATTACCGGGGAGAGGTCCGCAGTTTTCTTCAGTCCAGCGCCAATTACTGGCTGGACCGGTATCACTTTGACGGGATTCGTATGGATGCCATCAGCAATGCTATTTACTGGCAGGGGGATTCTACCCGGGGAGTCAATGACGGAGCTCTGGATTTTCTCAAATATATGAATCATGGCCTGAATCAGATGCATCCAACAGCTATGCTGATTGCAGAAGATTCCACCAGCTTTCCCAAGGTAACGGCTCCGGTGGAATATGACGGACTGGGCTTTGACTATAAATGGGACATGGGATGGATGAACGATACTCTCAATTATTTCCGGGTTCATCCCTTTGACCGGAAGTTCCATTACAATAAACTGACCTTCTCCATGATGTATTTTTATCAGGAAAACTATCTTCTCCCCTTCTCCCATGACGAGGTTGTACACGGTAAAGCCACGATCATCCAGAAGATGTGGGGGGATTACGATCTGAAGTTTCAGCAGGCCAAAACCCTCTATGTCTATATGATGACCCATCCCGGCAAGAAACTGAATTTCATGGGAAATGAGATCGGTCAGTTCCGGGAGTGGGACGAAAGGAGAGAATGCGACTGGATGCTGCTGGATTATCCCAAGCACAGTGCTTTTTGCAATTTCATCCGGGATCTCAATAAACTCTATATCTCGGAACCTGCCCTCTACCATGGGGAATACGACCAGAAAACATTCCGCTGGCTTGAAGTGGAAGCAGTAGAAGAGAGAGTATATATCTATGAGCGAAGGTACGAAAATGATTCCTTTATCATCGTCCTCAATA
>CADBME010000339.1 GCA_902795715.1 uncultured Lachnospiraceae bacterium
CATAATCTAGGGACTCTTCGACTTAGATTATTATATGGTAGTGATTTAAATAAAAAAATCCTTGTTGTTCGTAATTCTGGTATGAAAATTGCTAGAATTAGCTCTTTGCCACGGATGATTTCATATACGGGTTTTCTTGAATTACAAGGCGCTAATTTAAACGAATATTTCCGTGGAATGGAGAATCCAAGTCATAATGCATGGGAACCTAAAAGACACGGCGATCCTAAAACTGCAAAACATTATAAAGATGAGGTTGAAAGCTGGGTTATAGAAAAAATAACTGAAAAACTAATAGAACTTAGTGGTGACGAAAGTATCATCGATGTCGGTGATTGTTTTAATTATACGGATAATGGCGGTCTTCAACCACAAACACGTAAAGTGGAAAAGATAGTTGACGAAATAGAATCAGTAAAAACAGAAACGTATATTCCGCAGACTCCTTCAAGTGGAAAGATTAGTATACGTGATGAGGGAAAGATAAATAATTCACGAAAAGCAAAAGGGCGAGTTGATCCAGCTGGAACATCTACAGGCCACCGTCATAGGACAGGGAGCAAGCCAGGGGGACAACCAACTGGACGAAAAGTGTCAACTGATCCTTTGGGGCCAGACACAGTGAATGTTGGTGAAGGAGGAGCTCCTCGTGAAGTTCCTATTTCAGCAAGAATAATAAGTCGAGGTAACGGAATTAACAAATTGATTTTTGTTGCAGACGAAGAGATAGCTATGGGGCGTATAGAAATTGTGACACGCGGAGAAAACGGTAAATCTATGCGATTATTTGTTCAAGAAGTGATAAACAGCAACGGAATGGCTGAAAACGGACATATTGTTATTCGAAATATTCCGGCAAATATAAAACAAAGAGTTGAATTTAAATTGATAGATAGACAAAACTATGCGATGGGGGTAAAAGCTTATGGTAATTAAAAACAGATTATTCCCTTACCCTGTTCTATGTGGCGAAACCGATGATTATATTGAGAACACAGAATTTATTTTAGAGCCACAAATAAAAGAAACTCTGCATGAATTATTACTGGAATATGATTACATAGTTAATTGTAATTCTTTGGAGACGGTATTAAGAAAAGGCGAGGCTGAATATGTGTTACATATAGAATGCAGCTCCACCTGCTTTCGCATTGCACTAAAAAGCGCAGTTCCACATATCGAGTATCGTCTTCCTAAATCACGTGTTAATGGAGAAATATCTCTCGTTGCTATGATTGTTGCCAAGAAAGATATTTTCCAATACGACAATTCCGAGTTGAATGAGGATTATACAGAAGAGCAAATCACCTTTAAGAAAGGTTCAATACTGGCATTTCAAAATTTGCCATCTGTATATATATCTAAAAAAACAGAAGATCTTGCAAATAATGAGTCCTTCTTTACAGTTATCAAACATGTGGGATTAGATCCAAATGAAATAAAACCTTTAAGATTTAATCTTCATAGCGATAAGATACAAGTTTTGGTTGATGAAAAAACGTATGAAGCTTTTGTCAGATATCAGCATTCAAAATCTATTGCGATGGCGATGCTTGTGCTTCCTGCACTGAGCTTTATGGTTTCTGAAGTTGGAGACAATCCAGATATCTATGTACGATATCAGTGGTATCAACGAATGGATAAGTATTATCACTCACATGGGCTGGACTTTGTAAATGATATTCTGCAGAAGGATGATAATCCCGTTAACATTGCCCAAGAGATGTTGCAAAACCCTGTCAGCAACGCATATAGAGAATTATATGCATTGGAGGGATGAAGATGAAACTATACTTTATGAAACAATCAGCCTTGGATTATATCAAACAAAACATAGGAATCCTCTATAAGAATTATTATCAATTCGACTCTTCTGAATGGATTAATGATTTATTTGATTATGATCCCTTTGAGATATTTGATGAAGTTGAAGATTTTGAACTTGCTGATCTTAACCAGCAGCCAGGCGAAATAGACTTGCAAAATTGCAAAATTCTGTATAGCAAACTGAATAACATGACTGACTCTCAAGCATCCGACGAAAGACTTTGGGCGGGTTTAACAAACAAAACATTTTATTCATATATGAGAAGCCGGTGGCAATATGCAAAACGTCATTTGAAAAAAACCGCCGATGATTCTTCCGCAATCCTTCTCCGGTACTTTTATAAAAATACCGGACGTTCTGGTATGTATAGAAATACTCTTGCAAGATGTTGGTGGGTAGGTAGACTTACTTATTCTGAGAAATACTCGAATCATTGGGAACTATTAGATGCAATTGGACATGAAGATATTATCTCAAAGATAAGCGATATATTCTACAGTAATACGTTTTCTTCCAATACAGATATATTGGAAGGCTTTTGCCAGGGGTTGAAATTCTTTCGAGATAGAAACATTTATGTGGCTAACAGGGAGCATATTCGTCCTACGACACAATACTTAAATGCTATTGGAGGCGGTCTTCTATTAGATATGTTTACCGCCACCGAGATTAAAAATTTGTTATTGAGCGACTTGGTTTACTAATAAAAGGCATAGATCCAGGAGTAATTGCAGAAATATACGATGATCCAGATGATAGTGTTGACATAGAGAATTTGGCAGATGACATAGATGCGGAAGAAGTGAATGTAGATTTCGGTGAATATATGGACTCACTTGAAGAATTGGATGACATAGATATTGATAAAGTCCTTGGTGAACTAACGGAAGTTGAATATGGATGTAAGATTCATATTCATAAAATGCCAGAAGATAAATATTTTATTTCGTATATGCCTATGGCAGGAGATGATTTAAATAAACTTCAAAGCTGGTTTTTAGGGAAAAAAGTTGGTGCAACATGGAAGCATGCCAGGAACATATATGAGATAGTTGATATTCGGAGATGAAATTATAGCTTATCCTAAAGTTGATTAGATAAACATTAAATCCAAGTTGATCCTAGATGTTGTAGAGATATCAAATTGATTAAATAATAACGATGAACTGAAAAAATGAAAAGGACTGTGAACATCTGGTTAGAAAGGGATAGAAGACCGCAGAGAAGAAACAAAGATGAAACAACCTCTGTATTATGATGGGCATATCGTCCTAAAGAATCTGACAAGTAAATAAGAGAAAAGATATTGATAAACAGAGAGGACGAAAACATGACAAAAATCAAAATTAAAAGCAATCCATATACCCGAGAAATATCATACCTGATCTTTGATGAGCAGGTAAACAAATGGATTGATGTCAGGGAAATAGATGAGCGAAGCAGGTTACGAGAGACAGATTCTGAGCGTTCCTTCCTTCCTTTTAAGATTAAAGAGATTATCAATATCATTATAAAGGAATACTATGTCGGGAGGGAGAAGATTGATCTCTATTTTGAAGGTACCCAGGATGAGTTTGCAGAAGTGGCTGCAATCTGTGAGTCAGAAGATATACATGACAAGATACAACTGTCAAGAACATCCACGATTTTGGAAAATGCCCGTTTTATTAAAGGGGATATCAAAGAAATATTCGACAAGGTAGAACCCATCATTGAAAATATCATGAGAGAAGATAATAC
>CADBME010000340.1 GCA_902795715.1 uncultured Lachnospiraceae bacterium
ATGATCCTGCAGCCAGTCATATATTTGCTTAATATCACAAAGCGCTTGATTTTCTTCCGCCCTTATACGCGCAGAAACAAAATTTCTCACATCATACCCGGCCAGAATAATTTTCTGTTCTGTCAAAAAGAAAATATCCCGGGGATATAAAGTCTTTCGTACTAATAACGTGTCAAAAATATCAAAGGAGACTAATTGTTTCTCTAATATTTGTTTTTTAATTTTTTCCTTTAAATCAGGACAAAAGGGAGGTGTCTTTTTGCGTTTTCTGGGTCTGGAAATTAAGGCTGCGGGAGTATATACTTCAACAAACCGGCATGCATCAATTCCGTAACAACGTGGCAAAATATATTCATAAGCAAGCCCCGAGCCAAAATATAATATCTTCTTTTCACGATTATCTTCCCGTAATTTGCGAAATGAAAGATCCTCGCCTTCTCTTCGTATTATTTCCTTTTCTTTATTTTTAAGAAGACCATATGCTTCTAATTCTTCTATTTGGATATCTGCCGGGAATGTTTTTTTTAAACTAAAACGAATCTCTTTATTTTGCGCATGAAGATAATCTATCAAATCGCAAAATAATTTACGTGCGGATATATCAGATGTAAGTGAAAAACATAAAATAGTTCTCATAGCTTCAAACGCGATAATATCATATGAGTCACACATTCTTTCAGCTTCTTCCAGGCTAAAAGGCTTTGCATTTTCAGCCTGACGGTGTTCTTCAAATTCATCTAACCCATACATGTTGTAAACAGCAATATTATTTTTCATGCAAATACTCCGGATAGAGTAAAATGCATTGACTGCATACCTGACTCTTTCAGTAAGAATAATTACGTCAATACCCATTGCGGAAAGATCTTCTTCTTGCAAAACTTTCAAACCATGAAAGTATTCACCGTTTAAAGGATCTAAACTCATAACACCAACAAAATTAAATGTATCTGCATAATTTTCAATTATCGCTTCAGCGTAATTGCGCGAGCCGTGAAGAACAATCCGGCTGTCCCGAACTCCGGCCAGCCGTTTAGAAAAATTGGCAATTACATACTCGACTTCAGTCATAAAAGGTCCTCCAACTGGATTCGCAGCTTTATCGTCCCGGAATAAAAACACTATAACGCCAGCCAAGAGCTTCCAGTTTCTGTTGCATTTCTTTTTGTGCTGCACCCATCGCCGCTATTACAGCCACTCTGCCTTCGGAAGGCATAACCTCATCAACCTGAAACACTTTCCGTCCGAACAAAACTTCCGGATTTCCCTCATGTTTCGAAACAAGAAAACCATCTACTATATAACCATTACTTATAAAGGCATGATACACCCTTCGCCCTACAATGCCCCCGCCATAAATCCATATACGACAGTTAATCGGTACCGGCATCGAAAGATACTTAATCAAATTTTTATAGTAATCCCCAATGTGTTGTGAAAAGGAATAATAATAGAAATTGCGTAACTCTTCTTTGTTTTGAAACCACTCACGGGGATTTTCTTTTTCTTCAAACAATGAATAAAAACGGTTCATCCTTTCGTACATATGCAAAATATTGAAATATGTACCGGAACTCATATATCCTGTTTTCACAACCAAGTCCACCATCGCACAATAATTTACGAAGTAACCATGAAAATCTTTTGGATGGGGTAGACGTGTCATAACCGAGTCCACTCGGTAACGGCGTATAAAAAAAACTTTAGGAATATAACGAACCCTTTGCGCAAGTAATATACCTTTGAACGAAAAGTACTCATCCTCATGTTCCGTATGTTCCGGAGAAAAAACTTCATTTCCCAGAAGAAATTCTTTTTTCCAAAAAGTTCGCTGCACATAGCAGTTCCAATCGCGCTGCTCTATAAACAATTCAAACAATTCATGGCCGGAATACACTTTGTCTTCGTATTTTCCCCTTCGCCCACCAAAATAAGTCTCATTCTTATTTTCCAATTCTTTACTTTCAAAAATGACCTGCGAGTCAAAATATATACTGTCAAGTTGATCTCTTTCTGCAAAGTTATAAAGTTCTTCCATTGCCTCAGGTACAATCATATCATCGGAATCAAGAAAATAAATATATTTGCCCCTTGCCATTTCAGTTCCCCGGTTCCTGCCGTAACCCTGCTGATGGTTTTCCGGCAGATGCAGTACCCGGACCCGGGGATCCCTTGCAGCATATCCGTCTAATATCTCCGGGCAGCGGTCCGGGGAGGCATCGTCTATGCAGATAACTTCAATATCCTGTAACGTCTGGTTTAACACACTGTCCAGACAGGCGGGAAGATACTTTTCAACTTTATAAACGGGAATTACGATAGAAACCTTAATCACCGGCAGGTCCTCCTCGTTATGAAATACTATACGGCCAGACTAAAGTTCAGAGTGGTTCAGTTTTTGGGGAGTGGGTCAAATCTTCATGTCTCATCTTCAGTCATCAGCACCTATAAAGAACCATAGCGTTGTCTTCGGGATATTTGCATTGTTTCTGGCTGTATATTATTATTTCAAAACGAGGAGGACCTGCCGGTGATTAAGGTTACTATCGTAATTCCCGTATATATGGTTGAAAAATATCTTCCCGCGTGTCTGG
>CADBME010000341.1 GCA_902795715.1 uncultured Lachnospiraceae bacterium
CATTATCATTATCTCTTGCCAGTAAAGGACATCCTGTCTTTTGATGAACTCTTTTTCCCAAAGAAGATGACCCTGCATTATAGAAGTTCTTAGATTCGCCATACTTGACCGAAAGCTGTGTACAAGTGGCTTGGCCGCCATAATCAAGTATTCTTTTCATTATCTGCAGGCTGTTCTCAGTAAAAATATTGCGATCCTGCAACAATTGTTTCCACTCTTCAACAGTGATATTTGGAGAATAATCTGCAGGAAACCATTTTTCTTCTGCTTCCTGCCCATAAAAACGACTAACATAAAAGCCGACATCAATGGTCAAGGTATTTCTTTCGGGATCAGAATAACAGCCATCCGTCAACGATGAATTAAGCATCTGATTTAATTCTGAGTCATTTTTAATGTGCTCTCGAATCTCGTTATATAGATTCAAGCTCCCTTCAACATTGGCAATGGATCCACCTTTTTTAGGGATAAAATCGCTATCCACCGCCTTTGCAAAAGCTTTTACTTCTGAATACTTGTAAATATAGTATTTATCTGGATATCTAAGCCAAAGATATGTAGTAATAGCTCCTTCACCTTGATAATGTTGCTTCCAAGTGCCGTCATCATATTTTTCGCGTAATTCGTCTGATTTGACTTTAAAAGAATCAATGCGCTCTGCGAGATTTTTAGATTCATCAAAAAGATCGAGGAACATCCCCCTGACCGCCTCTGCATCTACTGTCGCAAAAGCTTTGATCATCCCTCTTGGATAGTTATTCATACTGGCAAGCAAATTATAGGTCTTATCTGTAGCAGATAAGAACATTTCGAGAAAATTCTCCGCATTTATATCCCAGCATTGCTGGAAATGTTGAATTGCTTCCCATTTGTATTTTTCATCTTTCCAATGGTCCGGAAAGTACTTCTTATATTCGTCGATGATTTCCGTTAGTTTTTCCACATTAATCATCATTTCATCCTCCTATTTTTTATCATTTTTCTTTGGAACCGAAACCGTAATGGATGTATTCGGAAACGTCAACTGAACATATTCTCGGTCTTCATCTTCAATACGTCCTGTTACGATACTCTCTTCATTGAAAATGCGTAAATCATGTTCCCAGTTTAATTCATCCGTTTTCTTTATGCTGATGTCGCGAGGCTTATCAATTACCTTTTTAGAGAGACCTTCGTTCTCTTGTGGATTTTTAAAAATTTCATCTAGGCTACGAATCGGATTTGTAAATTGGCTGTCTCGTTCCTCTGTTGTGCTGGAAAGGAGGTTAGTATCAAAACCAAAAACAACTCGATCCGGTTCTTTTTCTTGTTTTACTGTTTCTTTCAAATTTCCCTGTCGAGTTTCCATTTGTAATTCTTGAATTATTCGACGCGCTTCATTAATCCTAATTTGTTTAATCTCTTCTCTCGACTTGCCAGAATGGTTCTGCTTCTCAATTAAGCCCTCTCTAGTTTCATCCACCTGGGGATGATTATCGAGCTTAACTCTTGGAATATTTAAATACTTTTCTTCAATTGGTCTATTTGAGATTCCTTTTTTCTGCGAAGGGATTTCATATAACGATCTCTTGAACGGATTAATGATCTCCTGATTATTCTCTAATCGATCTTTTTCATTAGAAGGTGATTCATGCCTTACGCGGTCTAAATAATCTTTTGGATTGCAACGATATTCATTTCCCCTTTTTTGAATCATTTTCTCTTCAGAAATATTCGAGTCTCTCTGGACCTTTCTCACAAAAGGATTCTGCACCACGGAAATGTCAGTTTTCTGTTCAATATTTTTTTCCATTTCCTTTGGAACATCTGGTTCTACCCATTCAGGAAATAAGCGTTCCCTTGCCTTTTTTGAAATTGGGTGATAATCCTCTTTCTTTTTTGGGGGTTGATACACAGGTACGTCTGGCACAGTATTCCGTTCTGCTTCTAAGGTGTGACTCGCATTGCTAAATATTTGCATCTCAGGCTTATCACCAGAAATCATCGATATATCATCCTCTATTATTCCTTTCTCGAAATCTGGTTTTTCTGGCTCTGGCAATAACTGCTCTTCATCAATTCCCTGCTTTTCTCTTTTTGCATTAATTCTGTCGATTTCTTCTTTAATAAGATCTCCAAAAGTCTTATCATCCAGATCAATACTCTCTGCCGCTGCAACAGATTTGTCAGCAAATGCATCAAAGATCATCTGCTTTTCTTCAAGTATCTCTGTTATCCTTTCATCAATCGTACTCTCGCAGAGCAACCTGTATACTAAAACATTTCTGGCCTGTCCCATACGATATGCCCTGGAGATTGCCTGATTTTCAATTGATGGTTTCAACTGTGGTTCACATAGAATAACAACACTCGCAGACTGGATATTTAAACCTGTACCACCTGCTTGTATTTGTGCTGCTAGTACTGCTCCTGCTGGAGCTTGATCGAATTCATCAATAATCTGTTGTCTACGCGCCGGTGAAACTGAACCATTGATTGGTCCATAACATTGTGTCCCTAATAGATTAATGATTTTTCGTATTGTATCTAAGAAGAAGGAAAAGACAATGATTTTTCTGCCTTCTCCAGCAGCTTCCCCAATTAATTCTATCATTCGGCGGGCTTTACTAGACTTTGAAAGGTCTTCAATATTCCAGGAAACCCTTCGGCTCTCTGCATAGTTTTTACTCAATATTGCGCTTTCATAATAATCTTCCTCCTCGCTAGTGAGCATGCACCATTCCTGATTATCGATCAACTCCGGAAGTTCAGTAAGGACGTCTTCCCTTTTTCTTCTATAATAAACAGGAGCTATAGCCTCTCTGAACTGAGGCGCAGAAGAAAGGAACGCAATCGATTTTATTCTATCTGCAATTTGAGGATTGAGAATATTGATAAGAGTGATCATCTCATCAACTTTGTTTTCCAGAGCAG
>CADBME010000342.1 GCA_902795715.1 uncultured Lachnospiraceae bacterium
GAGACTGAAGAGGCGAAATGACTATAGTGAGTGGAGAATTTTCCATCGTGTCATGATTTTCTTTCCAGTCGTTCCACTTAATCAAAGCCGGCAGCTGAAATGAAAGGGATTTCCCTCCGCCTGTAGGAAATGACACGAACAAGTTCTCATCATTCAAAGATGAACATACTGCTTTAAACTGTTCCTCATTAAGAAAATCATCATAGCCAAATAATTCCTCTAATTCATTTTTTAATTCATCTCTGTCGGCTTCAGAATACTTTCTTTTTCTATGATTAATGGGCTTTTTATTTTCGAGTGCATCTTTCAGGCCAAATCCTTCCCTCATTTCAGACATAAGATAGAAATAATTTTCTGCATCCATTGGCATTGGATTATTATTAAGAAATGTACCCTTGCAGATTATCTGTTTGCTATTGGTCATTTTCAAAAATTCTTCGTGATCAATATATGAAAAATCATATTTAAAATCATATGAATATATCTCTTCTTTCAGCTCATCCCTATTTTTATCAATCCCGCTTTTAATTTCATTCTTTTTGCTTTTATTATCTAATTTAATTGCTTCTTCAAAATCATCCTTCAGCTTATCAAGTTTTGCTGTAATTTTATTAATCTCTTTTATTTTCTTTATATCTTTAATCTTAGCATCTTTGTTTTTTGCACCGATTCTTACCAGTACAGTATAGTCATATTTACTTTTATCATCTCTGGCATGAACATACTCTCCATATTTGTTCCAGTCTTTTGTTTCCAAAAGCAAAAGATTACCCCTATACGATGTGGATTTTACAGAAATACGCCTTTCCTGCCACTCAAGATCATACATATCCCATATGCCAAGATCATACGTCTTTGTATCAGGTTCATTTATATTTAATCCGTTTTTACAGAGATATTGATAAACACCATATTCAGCTAGCTTCCCCTGAAATGTATTGATAAAAATCTCACTTAATTTTCTATTATGCGAACCGCCGCTTCTAATCGTCTTATGCTTACCTTTTCCACCATAGGTCATATCCCATGCAAAAGAAAAACATTTCCTCATATACTCTTTTTTAACCGACGCATAGGCAGAAAACTCTTTTCTTTTTTTTACTATAAAACGTTCTGTTGATAGCCCATTATCTATAGCCATTTTATGCTCTCCTTCTGTTTTGCTATAAATTAACCCAATTATAATTATTATACACTATCTTTTCCCCTGCCCCTCTGTATTTTTACTATATTAAAGCTTGAAAAAGAGAGGCAAACTCTCTATCATGAAAATAGAAATCAGACCGAAGGGATACTTCCCCTCCACGGAGACCATTATGAGTGAATACCAAATAATAGACTGGAATCACATCCAGGAAGAAGTCCTGGAGATGCAGGAAATACTAAAAGAAAATGGCGATCCGGATCCGGCAAGCTTCCGCAGTCCCGGATATGATGAACTGCGCAATGATATTCTCACTTCACTCAGTCCATTTACCGGTAAAGAGGAATGTTTTTTTATTGATGGAGAGTGGCGCCCCCTCTTTGTCACCACATGCGATACTCCCTTCGCAAAAATGCTCATTGCCAAGATACGTACGGAAAGTAAATTTACCGATGATATGCTGGCCGTAATTGATGAACTCCTGCATGATGCATATAGTATAATAATCGACATAATACCCACTTACGATCCTGAAAAATCCAGTTTTGAAACTTTTGTTGTAAGCAAATGTTATTTCGCCATGCTGGAAAGTTTCAAAAAGCACCATGCTACAGAAAAGACTGTTACAGATGAAACAGGGAAAAGAAAAGAAAAATATATTACCCACGATTCTTTTGACAGAGAGCTAAACAAAGACGGACAGACACTCAGAGACCGTTACATCGAAAACGAAACCATAGGATATGATTCTGTCAGTGAATGCTTTGAACCTGATGAAGAGAGCGGAATCTATCCCTTCATGGATGATGAGTTTGACAGAGTCTTTCCCCAGGATTATTTCACGCCCGAGGAACGCTGTCTGATAAAGGTCTTGACTAAGGAGAAAAACAGAGAGTATGGTGATTTTCTGCAGAATATCGGTACATGGATTGAAAAAAAACGTCAGGAAAATACACTCAATACTTCCATAATAAACGACTGCGCATACTATTATGATTCCGTGATTGATTATATCTGCGAGAAGGGAAACCCGGTATTCCTGGAAAAATTCTTTGCTAACAGGAAATCTTATTCCGAAGAATTAAAAAGGCTCGGCCTGGAAAGCCCTGAACACCAGCCGTACACCGCTGATTATATCTACAGCATCTGCCTGCGCATAAAACACAGGCGAGCCAGGTTGAAAAAACTCAGGCGGTAATATCATTCCAATAACAAAACTTCCCGCGCCGTATAGACTCTCCTGACGGTGTAAAGTGAGCCTTAGCGAACAACCCCACCGGCAGGTGAGCTATCGGTACGGGAAGAAAACACATGTGGGAAGTTTTAGTTTTTAACAGCTACGGCCGTCCGCAGCGCCTCCCTTGTTTCTTCAGTCTTATCAAGTGGCCTTAACAGTTCTGCGTAGAACGGACTCCGCCCAAGCTCCTCCGGCACTTCCCCTTGGGAAAGATATCCCTTCATACCTTCTATATCAATCTCCCTTAACAGCAGCCTGGCATTCCTTACAGCATCATTATATTCTGCATAAATACTCTTAAAATAGTTCCAGCACACTTTCCTGCGTACACCAAGGCGAACAGTTTCTTTTTCATTTTCATCTGAACCGCTTTTTCTCCCATACACTGTATGCAGCGGCTTCAATTCTTTCACCTTATCATAATTGTGTGCCGGCTCATATATTGCAGACATCCCATTATCCAGGCGCTGTCCCACATCGCTTAGCCGCATCACCTGCAGAATGCATGGCAGAAAAGATTTTTTTTCATAAAAATAATTCCTGCCCACAATGCACATGCTAACTCCCGTAAGGCTGTCCACATACAAGGGAATCAACAGATAACGGTATTGCTCACTTCCGGGCATTTTTTCATCCATGCCGTTTTCCATTATCCTGAAAAACATGGCAAAGTTTTTTTCAAGTGAGTCTTTATCCCCCGACTTTTTTTTATCTGAAACTTTATTCAAAGTTTCACCCGAAGTTTCTTTCGGAGCTTCTTTTGAATCTTCTTTCAAAGCTTCACTTGAAGTTTTATCAGAAGTTTTATCCGAAGAAAAAAGCTCCGAGAAATACTCATCATCAACGCACTTATCCAGCAGGGATTTTTTTATTCGGCTGTTACTGTCAAGACTGCTTAGATTTGATTCCACATCATCCTGTATAAAGCCGGCCTTGAGATTACTCTGTATCCTTGCAATAGCTTCCAGTTCCAGCTCTGTATCCCGCCC
>CADBME010000343.1 GCA_902795715.1 uncultured Lachnospiraceae bacterium
AATGAACTTTTGGAATTTGCTTTGGATGGTTGTGACCATATAATTGTCGGTAGCAAAAATACAGATCACATAAAAGAACTGCTTTCTTTTTTAGAGTAGTGCGAGGGGGTTCCCTAAAGGGTTCCCTTTCGGGGGACGGCGTCAGAACCTCCTTTCTTACTGGGTTTGTGAGATTCTGAAAAAATACAAGGTCTCAGCGGGCTAAAGCCCGCTTCGGTCGGCGCAAACCCGAGGTCCACCGGACCTCGTGCGCCCCATCTTCCGCAGGTAGTATTAAGCCCCTCTACACAATGTTGTAGAAGGGCATTTTTTAGCTTGCCAAGTAACAACTTAGATTCGTTTTGAATTCTATTATTGTTTTTCCTGCAAATAGATATAGACCCTGCTCTGTATTATTTTTGCAACTTCATCAACTGTCTTGGCACCTTTGAAATAGGCGTCTGCCTCCTCAAAGATGATGTCCCTCACATCCTGGTGAGCAGAATAGGGCTGCGCCTTATCCATAATCTCTATGAATTCCTGCACAAAGGAATCGCCGTTTTCATCAACGTCCAAGACTTCAATACTGTTACCACGCATGAACACACACTCGGTTTCACCCCGCCAATTGACGTAATGCTCCACTATATGTGATTGTATAACATCTTTTCTGACCCAGCGGCCACTTGCGAATTTTACCTGACATCTTTCTGAAAGCAGATACTCTAGAAAATCCGCCGCCAAGTCCATGTTTTCAGAAAAGGCATTAACTGACAAAAGACAATAACCCTCTGCTATATAGCCACTGCCCGATTCAGAAGGAATGCCAACGGAAGTATATTCTTTACCGAGAGAAGCCCTTGATTTGGAATAATCGGTGATACCACCGGAGGATAAAAGGGAAAATGCTTTCCCTGACCGCACCGAAGCAATTCTATCTTCGTTATTTATATTAGTATCCGTTGAGGATGAGTCTGCAAATTCCATGCAGAATTCAAGAAGATCCTTAAACTCCTGACAGTCAAAGTTACAACTTCCGTTTTCAAAATTCACAAAGGGTGTGTCATCCATATTGATAAGGCAAATATTATAAAGAAGCTGCTGGCTGTCTGCAGCAAAATTTATTGCCATGAATCTTTCAAGATCCGGTTCTTTCGCCTTTGCTTTTCTGAAGCAGTCCATAATCTCCCGGATTGTCCAAGAATCCTTATTCCAATCAGATTTTGAAACCAGGAAGCATTCCAGGATAACCTGATACGAAATGCCGTAATATCCGTCACCTGACTTGCCCAAGTCCAAAATACAGTCAAAAAGCCCTTTCTTGGTTTCAGCGGATATCATCCCATCAACAGGTGCAAGGCAGCCTGATTCTTTAAAGTTATCCAGCTGTCCTTTTTCCGTAAATAAGATCAGATCCGGAGCATTTTCTTCTTTACAATCAATGGCAAGCAGATTCAGCGCCATGGAATTTTGGTAAGGATTGTCAAAGGATGTAAACTCAATCCTGACTCCGGGGTGAGTTCTTTCATAATCCGCTGCACACCTTTCCAAACCAATGTTATCATAAAATTGAGCTATTCGAAGAACTCTTTCTTTTGCCGCACCGGGGGAATAGCTGAAACAGCATAGCCCGTCCTCCTCATCATCATATGCTAGAACTATCTTTCCGGAGGAATTCTTTCTAAATCCCTTGCAATTATTCCAGGAAAGCCCTGATAAATTGCATAACTTTGCAGTTTCACCACTTTCAACATTCCAGCGAACCAATGCGCCGTCTTTCCAAAGAAGCATCCCGCCTTCATCATCCAGACATGATATCGGAATGTAATCGTCGCCCTGAAATATAAGCCCTTTTGGAGTGAAATAACTAACCTTATTGCTTGAAAAAGACGACTGAAATATGGGCGTTTTGTCATCCGCCCGCCCTACAAGAATTGTAGGTAGATCACCGATCACACCGGCAAGATCAAGGCTGTCCTTCTTTGTCCCCTCCCAGGAAAAAACGGACATCTGCCTGGCGGAATCATCTATAAAACAGAGTTCTTCGTCTTTAGTCAAAACCCCCTTGGGGAACATATATATATCGGACCGTTTGTCTCCCAAAAGAGGCTCTGCATAATCTGCCAGATTCTTAAGGTTTAAGTCCTTATCTGTTTCGAGTGCATAGTAATTCGAAATACTCCAAGAATCGTCTTCAGACATATCATATCTGACAAAGAAAAAACAGAATCTGTCACCCAGTACATCCACGGAAGCAAGCTGTACGCCTCCCTTACGGACTGTCTCACACAGTTCTTTCCACTCGTTATCATCTATAGATACGTCCCCATCTTCAGGAAGTATTATGTCGGACAGATCAAACCGTGTGCTCTTTTCTTCCATTGACGTGGTATCAATCTCTGAAAGCCTGAAAAAGAAAATATTATTATCGCCCTGCTGTTCATAACAATATGCCAGAGAATAAAGAACATCACCCGACCATACGTGCACGGGTTGAAAGAAGTTATTTTCACCAGCAGGAAGAGCACCGAAACCGTCATTGAAGCTTTCGGTGTGCCATGGTTCTGTGTCTTCTTTTACTTCTGAATATCCTTTCCATGTATGATCTAGGACCTTTATCGGCTCCCAGTCATCGTTTACAAGCGCGGGGGTATTTGATACCTCCGGACGGTTTTCTTTTCCGCAGCCACAGATGAATACCAAGATGACTAGAACCGATATTATTAGTGATTTAATCCTTAACATCCAAATTCCTCTCAAATGCGAATCTTTTCCATCAACTATAGTATATAAAAGCGTCTATGCCAGCGCAACGCAGTTTTAGAATTGCTTTTCATCTTTCCAATTGTAATGTTAATCAGCGATTGATAAAATTATATGGATGGTGGCTGCACCTCACAATAATATGCCGTCTCTTAAAGGAAAAGAATATAAAAGATTTGAAGATATAAAACATATTCGCAATGATGGTAGTGAATACTGGAGAGCCAGAGAGCTTGCGCCGGTTTTGGAATATGTAAAATGGGATAATTTTCATAAGGTAATAAAACGAGCAATGATTGCGTGTGAAAACGCCGGACACAGTATTTTTGACCAATTTCCCGAGGTCGGGAATTTGGTGGTAGGCGGTGTGGCTCCACGAGTAAAGGTTGATTATGAACTCACAAGATATGCTTGTTACCTTATTGTTCAGAACGGTGATCCCCGCAAGGAAGTGATTGCCTTGGGGCAGACTTATCCCGAAGATTTGCCGACACCGGAGAAAAGTATTCAGCAAATTGAAAAAGAACAAATGGCGAGACTTAAATCGAAGGCGAAAAAAGGGGAAATTATGCTAGATGAATAATAGCGGGTTTCAAACGAAAATATGCATAGAGAGACGAGGTAATATCATATGACAGTAATAAATGAACTCGATTCAACAAATGGAATCTCTGATGAAGAACTCACTGTAAGATTCAAGGAATCTATTCGAATTGATAATGAGATAAGGAAAATCAAAGGTCTTCCGATAGCAAAGTATGATAAGAAGCAAAAAAGGGCATATCTTGAATACCCCGATGGGAGGCGTGAGTATGTCGAAGAGTGATACGGTTAAGTAGGGGAAATGATTTGTGCTACAACGTCGTACAAATTTGAAACTCTGCCAGAAACACTAATATCAAGATTGTCATTTTCTCACATTAGAGAGATCATGTCTATTGATGATCCGTTTGAACGGATTTTCTATGAGTTTGAGTGTATCAAAGGGACTTGGAGCGTAAGGGAACTTAGACGTCAGATTGCATCAAATCTTTATTTTAGAGCAGGAATCAGTAAGAAACCGGAGCAATTATTGGATCAGCTTATAAACAATGATTATAATGCGATTCTTAATATCAGAGAACCGATGGCATTGGAATTTCTTGGACTTGACGCAAAGGAATCTGTTACGGAATCTGACTTGGAACAGGCTCTTAAAGATCACCTGCAAGAGTTTATGCTGGAATTAGGAAGGGGATTTTGTTTCGAGGCAAGGCAAAAAAGAATCCTGATAGACGATGAATATTACTTTCCTGATCTGGTATTTTATAATAGGATATTGCACTGTAGCGTGATTATAGAATTAAAGAACGAGGAGTTCAGTCACGAAAATCTCGGACAGCTTAATGCGTATGTGGGTTACTACAAAGAAAATGAAATGTATCCCGGTGATAATCCTCCTGTGGGAATTCTGCTTTGTACTAAAAAGGGAAAGAAGATGGTTGAGTATGCATTGTCCGGAATGGATAACAATCTTTTTGTTTCACAGTATATGCTGCAGCTTCCCGATAAAAAGGAATTGGAAAAATTCCTGATCAATCAGATGAATGAACTGGGATTAGAATGAGAAAGACTTATTAAATAGGCACAAAGTGCATATTATATTTCAGAATTATTTATAAAGGGGATAGCAGTGATAAAGCTTGAAAATGAAAGGGTTAATAAGGAAAAATACTACTCTGTTGGATACTCATTGGAATTGAAAAAACATATCTTAGTGGATGCTGTGACATGGGTTGCTTGGTATAACAGGTATTTTGAGATTAC
>CADBME010000344.1 GCA_902795715.1 uncultured Lachnospiraceae bacterium
CCGACGAAGGTCACCCATAAAGCCAAAATCCAGGACATCCGCTGCATCCAGACGGATCCCGTCAATGTCAAACTCCCGGACCCAGAAACGGACGGTGTCAAACAGATAATCCTTAACCTCCTGATTCCACAGATTCAGTTTGACAAGCATGTTATGACCTCCCCAGTTATCGTAGGAAAAGCCATCGTTGTATTCATTGTTGCCCCAAAAATTCACATTGCAATACCAGTCTTTATATGAAGAATTCTCCCGATTTTTGAGAAGGTCTTCAAAGGCAAAGAAACCCCGGCCGGTATGATTGAATACGCCATCTACAACAACCCGCATTCCCAAATGGTGACAATGTTCTACGAAAGCTTTGAAGTCTTCATTGCTTCCCAGGCGCCGGTCCACCATCCGGTAATCAATGGTATCATATCCGTGACTTCCGGATTCAAAAAGGGGGCCGATGTAAATTGCGCTGGCATTGATCCTCCTTGCGTGATCCGCCCATTCTGTCAGTTTGTCAAAATGAGCTCCGGTTTCCCCGTGATTCTCATGGGGGCATCCGCAAAGCCCCAGTGGATAAATATGATAAAAAACTGCATTGTCATACCATGCCATAGTATATCTCCTTTCACATCAAAGTCCCGCATTGCTTTATTCCGTGCTGACTTCTGCTTTTATGCTGCACTTGTTCTGTGCCGTTTTTTTGTTCTATGCTGCTCCTGTCTATGCTTCTCCACCATTTATTCTTTCATCCTGTCTTTTCCCTCTTCTCATTACCGGAACCTGTAAAGTGTCCCGCAAGACTGATCATGGCTTCCTGGCATTTACCAACCAGGGTCAGAGGAAAGCGAAATACCGGATGGGACAGAATCAGGGGAAGTATGGTCGCGATTCCCAGATAAACCACCCTCCACCCCCTGGGATACTCTTGCAAAATCCAGTCATTTACCCCGCCGTACACCATAAAGTAAAGGACCAGGCGGTGCCAGAAATATATCTGCAAGGTGCTTCTTCCAATTCTCTCCAGCACAGGGCAGGGCCGGTCCGGTATCAAACTGAGAATACCTGCCGATATGCCCAGGGAAACCGGATAGGTAAGAAGGCGGCAGAGCCCCATCAGTTCCGGACTCATACCCTTGATTCTGTAATAAGAGTTTCTTCCTGTAAACATCCTTATGGAGCCGTAAACATCTCTGGTAAAAAAGACCGCCACAATAAGAGATAAGAGCAGAATGCTTATTGTCAAAAGCCGGATCCTGCGGTCTTCCAGCCCTCTTTTTATTTCATCCGGTCTGGAAAGATATCCCAGATAATAATAAGGGAAAAATACAAGCAGTCTTGAAAGATTCAAAAAACTGCCGATCTCATCTATATAGCCGGCTCCTGCAGAAAGGAGGAGAGAAAGGATAAGAACAAGCCGCCAGTCCGCTTTCCTGAGAAGCCATGTCAGAAATACAAAAGCTGCCATGACAAACATATACCAGGGGAGGCCGGTATCCGAGAACCACATGAAAACCGGATTTCTGCCAAAGAAATATTTGATCATATAAATCAGAACCTTCAGCACATATCCGATCAGAACATAATATACCATTTTTTTCAGCGGAAGTCTGTCCTTGTCCCCATAGGGCCGGGCAAAAAGTCCGGATAGATAAATAAAAAGGGGCATATGAAAAGCATAGATCCAGACGGCAATGGCCTTCATGATCACATCCCCGTCATCCGGACGGGCATACTCATTTGCAAAGTGACCCCAGACGACCATCAGGATCAGAAAAGCTTTGACAAGATCCCATTTATGCACTCTTGCGCTTTGTTTCATCTCCGGATTATCAGACATTTTTTCCTCCTGCAGCAAGCCCCTTATTCCATATCAATCCGACAATTTAAAGAAGGAAATCCAGCCTTCGTCAAGTCATGCACATGACAAACCCGGAACACGAACGCAGATGCTGTCTTCAGGGGCGTCCGGAATTCCGGGTTGTACCATAAAAGCTATGTATTCAGTCGTAACGATCAGGCAAATCCCGCGCACATCGGCCAGCTTCCCTGCCTGACAGGATATTCTACTCAAAAATATATTTTCCCCTGGGATCCCAGACACCGGCTCTCTTTCCCGTCTTTCCGGTTCCCTGAGGTCTTTTCCCGGATGCAATCTGAAGGGGATCTCCTGTGGTCAGTTTGTTGTGTATGAGCCTGTCATATACCTTCTCATTCAAGGCAAACTTCATGGTGGAAGTCTGACAGCCGGACAGCTTCCCCTTGACCTGATAGGTTGCGGCTTTGCCGGCAGCCACCGCCGCGCGGACTGCACCTGTGTCTCCTTCAACTTTCACCACAATTCTAGCGTCATAGCCGCTGTATTCGTACCCGATTAATGAAACATTGGCAGACTTCAACGCAGCATCGGCAGCAGATATCGCCGACGCCAGCCCTATGCATTCAATTAAGCCAACACATTTTCCTGCCATGTTTCCCAACCTTTTTGCAAATCATCTTTTCCTGTTTCGAGCTTATCAAAACTATACCACAATCTCTCTTCACTGTACAATGTGCAGGATTTGATATTATCTATAAATAATTGTTACGAAAGGCTTTCTTAACATTATCTTAAATATATTGTAATTATCTCACGCAGGTGATATAATGTATTCGTATAGTTGGAATTATAGCCTTTTGCTTGGCTGCACTGTCAAAGAAAGGAGATTAATATAGTGATTTACAGACCTTTTTCCATATTTCTGAAATATGCATTAGTTCTCCTTATCGCTCTGCTTTCTGTCCTTTTTTTGGACGCACGACATGTCTGCGCAGCCAGCTCCCTTAATACCAGTAAATATGCATCCATGCTGTCTTCTTCTCCCGGAAACAAGGCTTTCGATGTCAGGGCAAGAGCAGGTCTCTCATCCACTTCCTTCCGGGTTATGGAAGGGGCCTGTACTGATGGCACTTACGGATATTTTGCCCTTCTCAATAACCAGTCCGGCACCTGCAAGATCATAAAAGTATCCCTTGCTTCCATAGCTAAGTCACCGGCCAAGGCTGTCGTTAAGGTCTCGGATGAACTCTATTTAGGGCATGCCAATGATATGTGTTTCAATACAGTCGGCAAGGAAATCTATGTCATCCATAATGTAGACGGAAAAGACTCATCAAGGAAAATTTCCATCGTCAATCCTGCAAGTTTAAAGCTGTCACGGACCGTTACCCTCCAGATTCCGGAATCGCTGAAGGGAGCAACATCCTCTCAGCTTGCTTCCATCACCGGCTTATGTGGAATAAGCTATCTGCCGTCAAGAAATGAATTTGTCATCATGCTCAGCGGCATTTACGGCAATTTTCTTGTTCTGGATGGTAATTTTACCCCGATACGATTTGTTAAATGCCAAAAAAGATCCCCCTACATCAATCAGGGAATTGATTGCGATGAGGATTCCATATTTGTCGGGAGAAGCAGCGGATCGGGAAGCCACTACAAAAATATAATTGAGGAGTACACCTGGGACGGAAAATATGTAAGGCAAATCGATCTGAAAGGTCTGACATACGAAATCGAGAGTCTCTATCATATAGACGATCAGTTATACCTGTCCTGCTATGCTTACAATGGACTCATTGCCCCCTATGTTTTCGGTTTTCTTTACAATATAACAGATGTTGCGGCAGTCACCGGAGTCAGGGCAGGGAATCCTTCTCTTGTAATCCGGTCCGGATCTTCTGCATCTCTGGACGCAAGTGTGACACCTGTCAATGCTTCTGTACAGTCGCTCATGTATCTGAGCAGTAATAACCGGGTTGCCTCTGTCTCATCATCGGGTATTTGCAGAGGGCTGACCCCCGGAGATGCTACCATACTGATCTGTTCTAACCAGGGACTGTACACGACAACGGCGAATGTTACCGTCGTCGGTGTCCCCAAAATCACACAGATTAATAACCAGACTTCCGGCATTCTCCTCCAATGGGTTCGACAGTCTTCCTACACCCGGGTTGCCATCTGGAGAAAAAGCGGAAAAAAAGCCGGTGCCAGGTTCAAAAAGATTGCCTCAGTGCAGGGAACGAATTCTTTTATCGATAAGAGAGCAAAGCCGGGCCGTTTTTATACCTACAAACTGGTATCCCAAAACGGGAGAGTCATATCTGCCTATTCACCCGTGAGAAGCATGTGGCGGCTGAAAACACCGAAAATTAAGGACGTATCGTCTCCGGAACCCGGTACCCTTAATATTACCTGGAAAAAAGTTAAGGGCGCCAGCTACTATCACATTGTTTACAGCAAAAAAGCCGATTTCAAAAAGGCCAGAGCCGTCAATGTCAAAGGAGAAGAAAACAGACAGATTCTGATTGACAAAGGCCTAAGAAAAAAACAGGTTTATTATCTGAAAGTTTATGCTTGCCACAAAGGAGGAAAGAGAGTCTTTTCACAGCCATCTGCTGTTTTTAAGAAAAAAACAAAATAAGCCTCTTGCAGGAAAAAGGCAAAGCAGAAGCATTTATAATAATAAGCTGCTTCAATAAATAACATAACCATAAAAAAGAAGATCCCCGTACTCTTAAAGGACAGGGATCTTTTTCCATCTTGTTTAATTCTGCCTGAATCTCTTTAATTGCCGATCTCCGCTTCATTCGTTCCGTTATTAATCTCAAATGCGTGGATCAACTCCATATTATACTTCTCGACGACATTGAGCAGATCATCATTAAAATGGTCAGGTGCGTATTGGGGGCTGTACCAATCCTGATTATTGAAATAGTCCTGGAGCGTCTGATCATTGAACATTCTTCCGTGTCTGGCATAAATCTCATTTCTGGTAAGGCGCAAGCCGTCAGAATCAAGAAGCTCCAGATCGCTCTGCCTGTATTTTACCGTGGAAGTATAGCTTAACCGGTCCACCTTTTCATAACGGTTGGCCCGGTGAATATTTCCCTTGATCAAAAAGATCCTGTCTTCCTCCCCGGAAGCTCCGTCGGCCACGGAATCTATCTTCTCCGTACTTTCGCCCCAGTCTTCAGTACTGCCGGTCTCCCCGGAAGCATTGGAGACCTTATGGTTATGAACAATAAGGTAAAAACCATATACCACAGTACAGAGCAAAAGAATCGTCAGACCAGTTACAAGAATCATTGCTCCGATTCCTTTTTTCCGGTTCTCTTTAAATAACATAGTCTCCTCCGCCATGATCGTGATAATTGACCTTTTGACCATGATTTCATATCATGATTATACGGAGAGCCTGGTGAGAAGACAACCGCACTAGTAAAAACTTAATGATAATTAAAATCCTTGTAACAAAAGCCTTTTCTGCACTTTGGCAAAAAAACCTTCATCTGATTGCATCCGGAAAAGTACATTTCTGTTTCATCTTTTTTGATTTTTCACCTTGCCATTCCAAACATTCTGTTATAAAATGTATCTACGAACTTTTTACAGGGTAAGGATCAAGCTCAAGGCTTGTCTGACAGAAAGGGATTTTCAATATTATTCTAAGGGAAATCCCGCAAAGTTCTCATTTACATTTTAAGGAGGTAAACATTATGGCATATGTAATTTCTGATGATTGCATTTTCTGTGGAACATGTGAAGGTGAGTGCCCGGCAGGCGCTATCAGCGAAGGCGACGGCAAGTACGAAATCGATCCCGATACATGTATGGATTGCGGTTCCTGTGAGGCCGTTTGTCCGGCAGGCGCTATCAGCCAGGAATAATAAAGACACATTCTTTTCATCGTGTCTTTTGTTTTTTGACAATTAAGGGGTTGCTGCAATAGCAGCAACCCCTTTTTTTGTTCTGTCCTCATGAACCTCTGATAAACCGGACCCGCCGCCGGGATTGGTGAGAGAGTTCAGACTCTTAATATCTTTTATTATTTCACCCCTGCTGTGACCCGGGATTCCTCTCCTTGTTTGCAAATTTGGTATATTTCCCCAGCCAGACCAGCTCAAGGCTACCGGTATCACCATTTCTCTGCTTGGCCACGATCACTTCTGCAATATTTTTCTTATCTGTATCACTGTTATAGTATTCGTCACGATATAGAAACATAACCACATCAGCATCCTGCTCGATGGCTCCGGATTCACGAAGATCCGAAAGCATGGGCCGGTGGTCCTGCCTGGCTTCCACGGCACGGGACAGCTGGGACAGGGCAATAATAGGAACATCCAGCTCCCTTGCCAGGATCTTCAGGGCCCTTGATATCTCGGAAATCTCCTGCTGGCGGGATTCGCTTCTCCTGCTTCCTCCGCTCATCAACTGAAGATAATCGATAATGATCATATCAATATCATAGATTTGTTTATAGCGGCGGCATTTGGAGCGGATCTCCGCAAGGGTGACCGCCGAATCGTCAATAATCAGTCGGGAACGTCCGATCATGGCGGCAGCCTCAAGCAGCTTTTCCCAATCAGAATCCTGGAGCTCACCGGTACGGATATTCTGGGAGTCCACCATGGATTCCGAGGCCATCATCCTTGTCACCAGCTGCTCTCTGCCCATTTCCAGGCTGAATATAGCCACGCCATGTCCTTCCTTTAGGGCGGCATATTGAGCAATGTTCAGAACAAAGGCCGTCTTGCCCATGGCTGGCCTTGCCGCAACCAGAATCAGCTCAGCCGGATGGAATCCGGTTAGTTTATAATCCAGTTCCGTAAAACCGCTGGCAACTCCGGTTACCCTGCCTTTTCTTTTGGAGGCGGCTTCAATGGCATCCATGGCATCCATGACAACCTCACGAATATCCACTGTCTCCGATAGTCCCCGCCGGTTCTGAAGAAGGCGGAATATATCTGTTTCCGTTTTCTCAAGGATATCTTCGGTATTGTTATTGCCCAGATAGCACTCGTTACCTATATCATCCGTAACCCGGATCAATTCCCGCAGAGTAGCTTTATCCCGTACAATGTCTGCATAAGACCGGATGTTGGTCGAGGTGGGAACGGCATCCACCAGATCACGGAAATAATCAAGGCTGGAAAATGCCTCGGGCAGGTCCTTTTCTTTAAGCTTGTCCTGAAGTGTTACCAGATCCACCGACTTGCCTTCCCGGTACAGTTCGATCATGGCATCATATAGAATACCATTTTGCCTCTGATAGAAATCACTGCTTACAAGGATTCCTTCCGCTTCCACGATGGCATCCCGGTCCATCAGCATGGATCCCAGGACCGACCTTTCAGCCTCCTCATTATGGGGTTGTATTCTTTTTATAAAATTCTCATCTATATCGGGCATCTGAATTACCTGTCTGCTTCAAGCTCTATGATGAATTATCTTTCTATATTCCTTTGACATCGACCTTCAGATCCGCCGTAACCTTAGGATGAAGCTTTACTTTCACCACATGGGTTCCCACAGTACGGATAGGATCGTCCACCACGATTTTCTTTTTATCAAGCTCAAATCCAAACTGGTCTTTGGCTGCCTGGGCAATCTCCTTTGTGGAAACCGCTCCGAAGGTCTTTCCGTTCTCTCCCACTTTGATGGACAATTCCAGGGTCTTCTCCTCCAGTTTTCCGGCAAGATCTTTAGCTGCCTCAAGCTGTTCCTCGGCAACCTTTTTCTCGTGTGCCTTCTGAAGTTTCAGATCGTTCAGATTCTTTTTGGTCGCTTCCACACCGAGCTTTTTAGGTAAAATATAATTCCTGGCATAACCATTATTGACTTCAACCAGATCCCCCTTTTTTCCAAGGGATTTAACATCCTGCAATAAGATGACTTTCATGATGTATCCTCCTGAATTTCTTTTCTGAAATAACTACTTTAAATATATAGTTTTAAACCGACCCGGTCCTCTAGAGGTCACCGTCTTCCTTGAGTTTGGTCAAAATCTGCTTGAGCTGCTGGACCACTTCGGGGATGCTCTTATCCCTGACCTGGGCGGCGGCCACCATCATATGGCCTCCTCCGTTAAAATGTTCCATGATGACCTGAACGTTAACATCATCAATAGAACGGGCACTGATATAAATCATATCCTCTAAAGCCGTCAGCACAAAGCTTCCCCGGATCCCCTGGATGTCCAGAAGAGAATTCGCCGCCTTGGCTCCTAAAATCGTGGCGCCGGCAACCCCTTTTCCGTATTGGGTGGCTATGGCAAATTCATCCATGAAGATTTCCGCATGATTAATAATGTAGCTGACGATCTTGACATGGTCGAAATCTTCCCGGAACATTTTCCGGACACGGGTTACATCCGCGCCCGCCCGCCGCAGAAAAGCAGCTGCCTCAAAGGTTCTGACCCCGGCCTTGGTAACAAAATTATCCGTGTCGATCAGGATTCCCGCATAGAGGGCATCCGCTTCAACAGGCTTAAGTCTGGGCTTATCCGAGACATATTGGACGACTTCTGCTACCATTTCACAGGTAGAAGAGGCGAAAGGCTCCACATAGGAAAGAACAGCATTGCCGATGGTTTCCCTGCTCTGTCTGTGATGGTCAAGGACAACGGTCGTTGCGACCCTGGTCAGAAGTTCCGGACATTCCGTCATGGAAGGGATATTGACATCCACGACCACCAGCATGGTATTTCCACCCTTCATGGTCTTGGCTTCCTCGTTGGATATGAAAATCTCATCCAGGTTCTGGCCTGATTTCTTCAATTCTTTGATAATAGGATCGATGGCCGGACAATCTTTATCAACCACCAGCCAGGCTTTCTTCTGAAGAATCTGAGCCATGCAGTAAATGCCCAAAGCGGCGCCCACACAATCTGCATCCGGATTCTTGTGCCCCATGATCAGGATCCGCTCGTGGGTCAGCATTAGTTCTCTTAAAGCATGAGCCTTGACCCGGGCTTTCACGCGGGTAGTCTTCTCCACCTTCTGGGTCTTTCCGCCGTAATAGGAAATATCATCCCGGTTGCGGACCACAGCCTGATCTCCACCCCGTCCCAAAGCCAGATCCATGGCAATCCGGGCACTTTTGTAGGTTTCGGGATAGGTGTCCTCGTTGACACCTACAGAGATACTCAGGGTCATGGAAAGACTGTTTCCGATATTGATCATCCGGACTTCATCAAGCAGAGAAAAACGGGACTCTTTCATCTTCTGGAAGTTCTGTTCCTCCATGACGAAAAGGAATTTATCTTTCTCAAAACCCTTGACAATAGCATGCAGGTCCTGCATATACTTCATGATCTTCCGCTCCACAAGGGCCAGAAGCAGAGACTGACGCACCTCTTCCATCCCTTCCAGAACTTCTTCGTAATTATCAACGTAAATCAGACCGGCAACCAGACTTCTCTTCTGGGAATCCTCCTGGTATCCCATCAGGACTGTAACATCAAAGAAATAAAAACCGATATAATGATCAACTCCGTTATCCCCGGAAATGGTTCTGGCTTCCACACGAAAACGGATATCCGGGTCAATCCCGACCTGATAGACTTTCTTTTCACCAACAGCCGGGAATACCCTGGCACGAAGCTCCTGAAACATCTGGGAAATGTTTCTTTTGCCGGTTTTCTTTTCAAAAACGTTTTTAAACTCCTGATTGAAGGTAATGACTTTTCCCTCCATATCCGTCAGAACAAAAGGAATCGGCAAATCATAAACCAGATTATATTGCAGCCTGCTCTGCTCCATTCCGGCCGTCATGATCTCCCGCTCTGTCTCCTTGCTCATATATTCAGCATGGATTACCGAAAAAACCATAAAAATGACAGCTCCACCTATGAGGAGTCCTCCTTCGAGAGGAAGTCTTTCCAGGATCCAGACACCCATGGCGACACTGACGGCAGCTGCAACGACAGACAGCCATAAAGATTGATTCAATCTTACGGATCTTTGCTTTTCACCTTTCATAAGTCTTATCCTTATCCAAAATGATTAGGCTCTTTGTCGCAATTCTTCTAAAAAACCACAAAACATGTCTAGTTATTATATCACCAAAAGAAACAAATGTAAATAATGACAAAAAAGAGACAAAGTCCTCCTTTCCTCCCGAAATCTCAGGCCCTTAGCTTGGGCAAGACAAGTATCTTTGTTTGTTGAAAAGCATCTTTCTTTGTTTGATACTGGACTTATCTCATTTAATTTAGTATACTATTGAAGTTATACATAAATACCGGTCTGCATCCGTCTCCAGCATAAAGTGCGGAAATCCGGGCCGGGATATGGAGGTAAATAATATGAACCATGATGATACATTACTCAAGAGGATGAGAAGAATGGCAGGTATTCTGCTTCATCCTACATCTCTGCCGGGTCCGTTCGGAATCGGAGACCTGGGTCCTGAGGCAAGACGATTTGTCGATTTCCTTCAGGAGGCAGGACAGCACTTGTGGCAGACCCTCCCCCTGGGTCCCACAGGTCAATTCCACTGTCCCTACCAGTGCTACTCTTCCTTCGCCGGACAGCCCCTCTTAATCAGCCCGGAGCTGATGGTCGAAGACGGCCTGATCTCCCAGTCCGATCTGGAAGATCATCCGGATTTTCCTGCAGAACTTGTTGATTTTGAAGCTGTCGGCCAATATAAGAGCCTATTGTTTGCCAAGGCTTTTTCCAGCTTTCAAAAACTGAAGGATCGGGATCCGCTGGTAAAGGACTTTAATCAGTTCAGGGAAAACGAAGACTGGCTGGATGATTACGCCATGTTTATGGCCATCCGCAAAAGCAAAAAGGAAAGCCACTGGCTGACCTGGGAAAAGAAATATCGCCGTCCCACCAAGTCTCAGAAAGCGGTCATCCGCAGAGACCTGGAGGAAGAAATCGCTTACGAAGAATTCATACAATGGCTCTTTTTCCGCCAATGGAAGGCATTAAAAGAATATGCCAATGCCCATGATGTTCTTCTGATCGGAGATATTCCCATTTTTGTTGCCGAAGACAGTGCGGATGTCTGGGCAGATCCCCAGATGTTCCTCCTGGATAAGGACGGCTTCCCCACTGTCGTTTCCGGTGTTCCGCCGGACTATTTCAGTGAAACCGGACAGAGATGGGGCAATCCCCTTTACAACTGGAAGCAGCATAAGAAAACAGGATATCAGTGGTGGATCCGCCGTTTTGAAACCATGTTTGAGTTAAGTGATATCGTAAGAATCGATCACTTCCGCGGCCTGGAAAGCTATTGGGAGATTCCCGCGGACGAAAAGACCGCCCTGAATGGTCACTGGGCTCCGGGACCCGGAGATGACTTCTTTAATGCAATCTATGATCATTTTGGCCAGGATATTCCTATCATTGCCGAAGATCTTGGTACCATCACCGATGAGGTAAGGGCCCTTCGGGACCGCTTCGGTCTGCCGGGCATGAAGATCCTTCAGTTTGCTTTTGAAGATTACGACAGCGCATATCTTCCCTACAATCAGCCTTATAACAGTGTATGTTACACAGGTACCCACGATAATGATACCACAACCGGCTGGTACGCCACGGCTCCGGAAAAAGTCAGGGATAAAGTTCGCCGTTATATGAACACGGACGGATCCCAAATCAGCTGGGATTTCATCCGGACCTGCCTGGGTTCCCCGGCACGTTTTGCCATCGCTCCCATTCAGGATCTCTTCTGCCAGGGCAGTGAGCACCGGATGAACACTCCGGGAGTGGCCGAAGGCAACTGGGCTTACCGGTTCCGTGAAGAAAAGCTCACCAGCGATATTGCCAGCCGCCTCAGAGAGATGACCCACCTTTTCGGGAGATAGGCGAATAACCTGAGTAAGGAGGATGAAAATGAATATACGATCTGTTCAAACCCTTGCCTGCGTAGCCAGGTTTCTGGTCACAAATCAGGCCAAACGCAGACGCCTTGCAAAGCTTGCCAAAACCGATCCGGACCAGTCTTTCAGTCAGGCCTTTGATTGTCTGCAGACCCTCTGCCGTGACCTCCTCAAAATAGCAAAAACAGATCTGACTGTAGAGGGCATTGAAAATATACCTGATGAACCGGTTCTTTTTGTAGGGAACCACATCAGCTATTACGATATAGTCGTCACCCTGGCCAACCTGCCCAGGGGATCCGGTTTTGTCGCCAAGGACTCCCTGGCCAAAATCCCCGGATTCAAAGGCTGGATGGATCTGATCCACTGTCTCTACCTGGATCGTAAGGATTTGAAGAAGGGTGTTCAGATGATCAAAGACGGAATTGAGATCATCAATTCCGGTTTTAATATGATGGTCTATCCGGAAGGAACCCGATCCAAAACCGGCAGCCTGGGAGAGTTCCGGGGCGGTGCCCTGAAAATGGCCCAGCGGTCCGGCGTGCCTATCGTTCTTGTAGCCTGTACAGGCACCCGTGATATCTACGAAAAGAATCCCGGTCTGAACATAGAACCTGCCCGTGTCCGGTTAACCTTCGGTAAACCTTTCCGCATATCGGACCTTCCCAAGGAAGAGCGCCGCTTTGCAGCCAGATATACCAGGGACCAGCTTGACCTGCTCCTGCAAGGACAAGCTTAAGCATGTCCCGCATACTATAAGGAAAGCGCTGACGCGCTGCGCAATTTGCACGTAATCGCCGGGGCGATTACGATTGAAATCAGATGGAGGAAATAAGATGTCAAATTTCTGGATTGTACTGTTAGTTATTGTGGCCGTTGCGGCCCTTGTTATGGCTTTTCTTTACTACCAGGGACAAAAACTGCAGAAAAAGCAGGAAGAGGCCCAGGAAAATCTCCAGGCCCAATCCCAACGGGTAACCATGCTGGTTATTGACAAGAAGAGGATGCCAATAAAAGATGCCAACCTCCCCGCTGCTGTAATGGATAATATTCCCAAACGTTACCGCAGGGCAAAGGTTCCTATTGTCAAGGCCAAGATCGGTCCCCAGATTCTCACCATGATCGCTGATGAGGAAGTATATGACCGGATTCCCTTAAAAGCATCCGTTAAGGCTGATATCAGCGGGATTTATATCACCGGAATCAATAACTACCGTAATGCACCGGTCCCGGAGCCGGAAAAGAAAGGATTTTTCGGAAAAATCCGTCAAAAAGCCAGCGCAGGAATGAAATAAATGGGACAGAGGGGACGTTTCATATTGTCCCACATTGTTAAAACTGATACAATGTGGGACAATATGAAACGTCCCCTCTGTCCCATTATCTTTTAATCATCATATCTTACCAGGGCCAGATCAATCAGACGGCTGATCAATTCTTTCTTATCCAGCCCTTTGTCTTCCCAGAGCATGGGATACATGCTGATGGATGTAAATCCGGGCAGGGTATTGATCTCGTTAAAGACTACCTCATGTCCGTCATCCGTCAGGAAAAAGTCCACCCTGGCCAGTCCGTATCCATCCATTGCGGTAAAAATATCTACTGCCTTCTTCCGGATTTCCTCGGCCTTCCCTTCCGGAAGTTCCGGGTTGACCACAGTTCTGGATTCTTCGTTATTATATTTGGCATCATAGCTGTAGAACTCATCCGCAGCAAGGATTTCTCCCACCCCGGAAGCCTTCACGGATCCATGTCCGCCAAGGACCGCGCACTCCAGTTCTCTGCCCACAATAGTTTCCTCAACCAAAATCTTGCTGTCATGTTCTGCTGCCAGGCGGAGAGATTTTATCAGCTGATCTCTCTTGTCCGCTCTGGTGACCCCCTGGGAGGATCCTGCCTTGGAAGGTTTGACAAAGACCGGATAGTCCAGCTCTTCTTCAATCCTCCGGACCACCTTTTCTATTTCTTTTAATTCCCTGCGCCGGACGCCGACAAATTTTGCCTGCCTGACACCGATACTGTCAACGATTAGTTTGGTATAAAACTTGTCCATACTGCAGGAGGAAGCAACAACCCCACAGCCAACGTAAGGGATGGCCGCCAGCTCAAAAAGTCCCTGGATGGTCCCGTCCTCCCCATTCATGCCATGAAGTACGGGAAACATAACATCCACATGCTGACTCTCGATCCGGGCTCCGTCCCTGTAAAGAATTTCTCCGCACCCGGTATCAGCTACCGGAATCACCTGGCGTCCTGCAGACAGCCAGCTTCCGTCTTCCACAGATTCCAGGCTCTTGATCTCTTTCCAGAGTCCTTCTTTTGTGATCCCGATCATAACCACATCATAAAGATCCGGATCGATGTTCCGGACAACGGTTGCCGCCGAAACCAGCGACACTTCATGTTCTGAGCTTCTGCCACCCATAATAACTGCAACTGTCTTTTTATTCAAAATCCTACTCCTTTATCCGATGCCGGATCAGGCGCAGGCTGAAGCGGCATTTTTATCTTGCTTTGCGTGTTAACCTTGTTATCATAGCACACTCTTTTTGCACTAGCAACTGTCAGAAATCCAAAGATGAGAAAAAGTTGATTTTTGAGAAAATTCCTATATAATTATAGAGTATTGAATATAGCTGCCGGAGGAAATCAAATGGAAAAACAGCTTGAATTAAAAGCATTTGCCAAAGTAAATCTCGGTCTGAACGTTCTGAGACGCCGGGAAGATGGTTACCATGAAGTCAGTATGATCATGCAATCTATCCGTCTTTTCGACCGCCTTATCATGGAACCCAACCTTTCCGGTGACATCCGTTTGTCCTGCAACCTGTCTTATCTTCCTCTGAATTCGGGCAATCTGGTTTATCAGGCTATCGACCTGATTCGGAAAGAGTTCAATATCAAAGATGGACTTACTGTCCGGATTGAAAAACATATTCCCGTAGCCGCCGGCCTGGCCGGGGGCAGTTCCGATGCCGCAGCTGCCCTGATAGGCATGAACCACCTGTTTTCTCTGGGCATCAGGGAACAGCGTCTTAAGGAACTGGGTGTAACTCTCGGGGCGGACATACCCTTTTGTATTATGCGGGGGACGGCACTGTCCGAAGGAATCGGTGAAATACTGACGCCGCTTCCTCCACTTCCGGAATGCTGGCTGGTTATCATCAAGCCTGCTTTCTCCATGTCAACACGCTTCGTCTACCAGCATCTTGACCCGGAAACAGCTTTTCATCCCGACATAGAAGGTATGATCGGAGCCATCCGTGATGGGGATCTTGCAGGGATTACTTCGAGGATGGGAAATAGTCTGGAGCAGGTGACAGCAGCTCATTTTCCAGAAATCATCTCCCTCAAGAAAAAGCTTGTGGATCTTGGCGCAATGAATGCTATTATGTCAGGGAGCGGCTCTACGGTTTTCGGGGTATTTGAAGGCAAAGATCCGGCTCTCGCCGCAGCTGACGCCTTCCGCGGGGATGCGGGAATTCGTCTGGCAGCGGCTGTACGCCCCTATAACAGTATACACAAAAAGAATCATTTGTAATATGAGGATATGCTATAATAAGAATACAGCAATCCTTTATAAGATGCATATTAAATAATTATCTCTCAGGAGGTGATACGATATGAATATAAAAATGCCGCACCCGGTACGGAATATTATCCACACCCTCCAGGCCCACGGATACCAGGCTTACATCGTCGGCGGTTGTGTGCGTGATGCTATTTTGGACAGATCACCCTCCGACTGGGATATCACAACTTCGGCCCGTCCTGAACAGGTAAAGGCCATCTTTAACCGGACCATTGACACCGGTCTTAAGCATGGGACGGTGACGGTTATGGACGGCAAAGAAGGATATGAAGTTACAACTTTCCGTATTGACGGAGAGTATGATGATTACCGAAGACCTAATGAGGTTACTTTCACGACAGATCTCAAGGAAGATCTGATGCGGCGCGATTTTACGATCAATGCCATGGCCTACAGTCAGGAAACCGGTCTTATTGATCTCTTTGGAGGTGTCAGCGATCTGGAACACCACATCATTCGCTGCGTAGGCGACCCGGAAGAGCGCTTTGGAGAAGATGCTCTAAGGATGCTTCGTGCCGTCCGTTTCTCCGGTCAGCTTGACTGCTCGATCGAAGAGAAGACCCGACAGGCAATCTGCAAACTGCACAGCCTGATTGACAGGGTCAGTGCGGAAAGAATCCAGATGGAACTGCTCAAGCTCCTGATTTCCGATCATCCCGAAAGACTGCGCCTGGCCTGGGAGACCGGTCTGACTTCCGTATTCTTTCCGGAGTTTGACCGGATGATGGATACACCGCAAAACAATCCCCATCATTGCTATAATGTGGGTGAACACACCCTGAAAGCCATCAGTC
>CADBME010000345.1 GCA_902795715.1 uncultured Lachnospiraceae bacterium
CCCTAAAATTAATATTTATCCGCGAATTGAATCGAACATCCGTTCGCCCTCTCTCCCTGTTTTAATCCTTTAATCCTTTGGTTTTTAATCCTTTAATCCTTTTATAAGCTCTTAAATAATACATATAATCACAAAAAGAGCCAAGAGATTTGACTCTTTTATTAAGATGAGTTCTCGCTTTCCAATTCAAATCATCTTTTCAGGATCTCGCATATATTTAGCAATAGCGAAATCGGCTGGTATCTTCGCTGCAGTAACCTCATTCAGTTGAATATCCTGTATCTTTGCCGCCGCGGATCTTTCCATCTTCTGTGCTTCTTTTGCTGTCATAAGTATGGTCTGATCATCTGTCTTTAATTTCTTGGTCCAATTCTTTTCGCGCTCGACACCATCTTCTACCGGATTTTCTTCAGAATCACCGTTTTCGGCAGTTTCTCCCGAATTAAACCCGTTTGCTACTGCTAATGCAGCAGATGATGATGCAGTCGTCTTGAGTGCGGGATCAGCCACCAAAGCAGCCTTTTGCGATGCTTCATCCTGCATTTCCTTCATTTCACGTAACTGTTCTTTAAATGCATCAAGATAATTATCAACGCCTTCTATCATCTTGTCCCACTCCTTGCCTGACATATCACGCCAGTCCTTTTTCTCTTTCAAGTCCTGGGCTGATAATTTACGAGACTCTTCGTACGTTCTAAGAATTTCACGTAATTCATATTTATGACTGCTTTGTATTTGAAATAATTGTTCTGTCGTTTCCTGCTGGATCTGGCGGATTAATCTCATAACGGCCTTATTATCCATTTTTTCTGACACATGCCACATCTGTTTCAATTGCTCATCTGTCGAAAATTGTTCGTTTGCCCATGTAATGCCAATCTGTATTTCCCCGTTATTATCAGAAAGATCGATGGCACGATACGGTGGGTCATCCGGATCCCGACTTGTCAAAGAGTTATAATTATAAACTACGTTCTCAATATTCCCCCGCAATTCTTTCTCAAAGCGCTTATCTGTCAGCGCCTTCGTTAATAGATTCTTATCTATGGAAATACTGGGGACTCCGGGATTGCTAAACCCGTCTTTTGACTGATAAAACGAGAAATCCGAGGTTATGTCCTCCCCCTGAAGTTGATAATCCTCCATTCTGAAGCTGACGTCAGGATATTTTTTACAAATATCCTGATATAAGGACAGCTCATCAGAAAAACCCTTTTCTTTCTCCGGGAGTGAAAAGTTACCACTACACTTTATAGTTAATGCACTATAGTTTGCTTGAAATCCATAAGAAACCAAACTTACATCCATATATTCTCTCCTTTCCTTTTCGTAACGTGAAATCAATCATTCACTTAGTCTTCCAACAATGCTAAAAGTTCTTTAAACATATTTGCCTGTTTTTTCGCTTCCGGGGAGTTTATTTCACTCATTTTTGCATATACGTCTTGTATTACCGCATATGCGTTGATCTTTTTATTCTTAAAGCGATCCAATTCGTCCGCAAATTCGTCAGCGAAATCGTCTAGATTACTTTCATATCTTGCAAGTTTATAGGCCGACCAACTGTTTATAGCATCTCCGATTTTTTCTCCGATGGAATCATGATACGAAAAGAATGCAAACATTTCGATATCAGAAGCGTTTTGTGGATCTATTTCATTTATATAGATGTTATATGTTTTTTTCTCTCCATCCTCCATCATCGAAATCTGGACGATAGGATCCTCAGCCGTAGACTCTAAAGCCTCATAGGCACAAACAACATTGCTTGTTAGATTACCTACCGCATACGATGTGATTCCCAAGAATTTCCGTTCTGGAGACAGACCTTCTGAACTAACCTCTTCAATTGAGTTTGGATGTTTTCCGGCAGGTACACGCACCTTAGATTGACTTGCCTGTACAGTGGGCGTATAAGTATCCGCCTCTTTTTCCAAACACATCTTTGCTGTGAAAATCTCGCCAAAAATGTCACCTCGGCTCTTGTTTTCCGTTTGCGTGCGAGTGAACAAGATCTGGGAATAATCACTTGCCACAGCAGCACTTGATACTGTCATTTTTCCCCCTTTCTGCTGCTCATCTGTCATTCTGAGCAGCTCCCGCTCCCCACACGTGGTCCGAGCGGTTAAGCGCAAAAAAAGCACTTATTTCAATATCAATCCATTGAAATAAGCGCTGTCCTTTGCCGATTTATAATTTGCAATACAATTATCGGCTTTGTATGCCAAAAACTTTATACGAAGGAGCGTTTAAAAATTAATTTTTCCATTTTAAAATCGCCATAATAATATCAACTAAAATCTCTATGCCGTCTGCCATGTCATGCTAAGCTTCTTTTTATTCTTAACGCAATCATCGAGGTAGAGATTAATAAGCGTCTGATAAGGAATCCCTGTCTCCATGGACTCATTCTTGAAATAGTCTATGGTAGACGGATTGATCTTTATGGTAACCTGTTTTTTTAACTCTTTAGCATAAGGATTCGGCTTTGCCTTACTAAAATCAAACTCTTTTTCCAAATATTCTTCATCAGTTAATTTCTTCATAATCCGATACCCCTTTCATAGTTTTTTTGTTCATTTGATGTTGCTTTTCTTGCAGATATAATTCGGATAATTGATTCCTGACACTCCAATTTTTATATTATGATTATAATATATTTACTACATATTGTCTATGATTAATTACCAGTTGGAAAAAATACAACATTTTTTAATAAACTATAATACCGGCCTGAAGCTCAAAGGAAAAGGAGGTGCTCTTGAAGAAACTAAATCTAAGTGACAGGATCTCCAATAATCGCTCCAAACATCGCCGTATCCTCCTCTCTTACTTATGCCCACGCTTTAAAAAATCCGCCTTGATCTCTTCGTCCCAACCGCTATCTGACAGGCTTTCTTCTACTTCAGCACTATTTGCAATCATTACTGAGCACACAGCCTTTGATACTCCTGCATAAACGTTTGCCGTTCCAATATCATCACAAATATAATTTACTGTTCTTTCTTTTCTGATTCCAAATCGCTGCGCCTCCTCGTAAGCATCGATATTTGCACCGATAAAGATAAACTGCCACCCATACTTCTTTTCCTGACGCTTTA
>CADBME010000346.1 GCA_902795715.1 uncultured Lachnospiraceae bacterium
GCCAGAAGGGAGAGAGAGCTTCCTCAGCAGGAACTTCCACAGGTCCTGCAGGAGAAGGAGATTGAGCGAAAACCGAAAAATTAAAAGAGGAGACCTATGCCACATCTATCAGTGTGGCACAGGTCTTCTTTTTTTTCACAGTCTCGAGAACATGTTTTCCAGCAATCTTTCCCTATGTTCAAGAAAACTAACTTTTTTCTGGATAGCCCACATATTGTTTACGCTTAATAATGATTCGGATTTGCTCTATTGCGTCGTATACATCCCGCATCACTTCAAGAGCCTTTTCATATTGCTAAATTGCTGTAACCCAAGTCGTTGTTGTGTAAGCTGCTGAGGGTGTCTGGGTGCTTCACACTCAGGATTAGTTTCTGGGCATTATATACCTGTCAGCCCACTTCGAGGGCCTTTAATAACAATTAAATAAAATCCATCAACAAATCGTCAAAACTTTTCCCATGGTTTTTCTTCTGGCTTATTTTTTCATATCGATCTATCACCAGTGCCATGAACCACAATTCTATACAATAAAATGTATAGAGCGCTCGAATATTATTAAAATTAATCATTATTTCCATTTTCTGCTTTTCAGATGAATTAATCCTAAAATACCCCTCTTGAATTTCCTGTTTTTCAAGTATTCCCCTTAAATCCTTTTCTTTTCCGTTAACAAGATCAGCTGTAGGGAATCTTTCCGCATACTGGATAAAAGAATCAATGATAGCATTTCTGGATATTTGCTGCTTAAGGCTTTCATTTTCAATCTTCTCAATTTCTGATTCATCCAAATCTGTATTAAAAAAGCATTTTAACACTCCAAGTGCAGCAGGATTTTCTTTTCTATCAACTAAATATTCGTTCCTGATATGGGGATCAAGAGAACAGAGAAGGGTGCGAAAAGTTTCACTACACATCGATGTTGTGATTAGCAAATTATTATTATCCCGATAAACATCATATACTTTCTTCATGATCGGAACCAGGACTATGTTCTCAAATCTATCTGGTTCAACGCTTTCTAACATTACAAAAAAATCCAGGCCTTGATGTACTTCTTTTATTCCGAAAGAAAGACTATTATATTTTCTGGCCATAAGAATAGTAGTTGTTCTTATATCATCAAATGGTTTTTCATTATTCTTATAGTCAATATAACTGGAACACAGTGTGACCTGTTCTTCATCAGGCTTTTTTGCCACGTACACAGCTGCAAAGTACTCCTGAAAACTACGATGAAGAAAGAAGTATTCCTGCCCTTCGTGTAATAGCATACATGAGATTTCCGTTATATCATCTATTACTGCATCCTCATCGAATTCTTTTTTCATCTTTTGAGATACAATAGACAATGTGTCTACCAAAGACCGATAAGAAAACGAATACATTTCCTTAAAATATGATATAAAACAGAAACAAATGAATACATTCCTGAATGCTTCATATGTAAGCCCCGACTTAAAAACACGTTCAAAGCCAATCTTCATTCTGTCATACTTAAAGCAAAGCGTTTCAAAGGCTTTCTCATAGAATTCATTCAAGGTTTCCGGTAGCTGCGTGTTTGTAACATATGTCAAAAACAAGATGGAAAGAAGAAGTGGCACTGATGCAAAAGACTCATATCGATAATATAGTTTTTGTGTTAGCTCATTTATAAACCGCTTTTTTGCCTCATAATCAAAGTCAAGTTTCCATATGAGGTTTACTGTCTGTTTACGATCCAAGCGGCAAATAGAGAACATTTTAAATAACTCCCAACCAAATAATTCGTCAGCCGGCCGTGAAGATACAATATAATTATTCTTCGGGTAGCGTTTTGCGAAATCATTAAGTCGAATTGCGAGGCTCTGCTTCTTTGCGTCACTTACTTCATCATATCCATCAAACAAAAACAGATATTTGTCACTACTCAAGCTATATTCGAAATACTTATACTCTAATCGGAAGCCATATATGCTCAGTTGCTCAAAAATCTGTTTTTCAAACGGTTTGTCATCAATAACAACTTCATTGAAGCGCCGTAACGAGATAAACACCGGAATTTTATATCCTTTCTCTATGGCATTGGCAC
>CADBME010000347.1 GCA_902795715.1 uncultured Lachnospiraceae bacterium
CGGCCAGCCGCTCGGATCCTCGGTCTCAGGAATCGTTTCCCGCCAGCCGGCAGAATCCTTAACCAGTTTATAATTGATATTCCCGACGACCCTCCGGGTTCTCCCCAGGGAGTCAAGTTGGGAATATTTTATCTTCCCTTTTTTCGGTTTACCGCTTACTTTGGCCTTACCTGTCTTTACCACATAGTTCGGAGCTGCAGACTCTTTCCAGATGTATTTGCCTGGCTTTGCCGCCTGCACCGGCACCTGCAACAGCGTGGTAAAAACCAGAACAAAGGCCGTTATCATAGTATATATTCTTTTCATCATCTTCATCCTTTGTATCTTCTTAAAAAAATGGTTATCATGCCAAATCGTTTTCCACCTGCCTTGTATGCGCAGGAACACTTTCAGCCTTGTTCCATTTATATATCATTTTATCTGGTTGTATACTGCTCCGATAATAATCTTTTTCGTATTCCTCTCTTTTGACAGTAAGGTCTGCTCCAGTTTCTTTTGCATAAGTTTGAATCACATGTTCAATAATCTCATATAACTCGTCATTCGTGGCAGCAAAACGTATCCATTTATAGCTCCAGGTACTCTGGTAGGCAAATCTGCCAAAGACAGCTTCTCCCATGGCACTATAGTCACGTTTATTTACAGCAACGGCCTTTTCCTTATCTTCATCTGTTACATAGTTTGATATCACGCTTCCTGCAAAATCCCGTCCTATTGAATTCTTTCGAGCAAATTCCTCGGTCCACACCTCAGCAACATCACTTCCCATAACAGTGATCCGGCATCCTGTTTTTCTGCTGCCGCACATCCTATAGAAGTCCATTGAGGGATACTTTTCACAGAGCTGCCACATCACAGCCATCTGCCTTCTCATGGACGGCCACATATCATCTGTTTCTCTGTTTCTTCTCACTTTAGCATTCCTCGTAATAATAATAATTCGTATAGCAAAGACCTGATCTGCTTCCGTAGATCAATCCTGGCATTATCAGATATTACTTTCCCTTCTGAAGATGGCAGATCTTCTCTATCCTGATTATCTCAAAATCTACTACTCCCAGTTTTTCCATACATTAGGCTGATAACCAACCGTTGCCTGTTTTCCGTTCCGAACAATCGGCTGTCTCAGGATCGTCTGATTATCCATCACCTTTTTGAGTTTGTCTTCCGGGCTGATATATTTGATCAGAGCAAGAAGGTCTTTATCCTTACATTTCGGATCGATCATACTATCAAGACCGCCAACAGCCTGACAAACACTCTGAAACTCTCCTCTGCTCAAGTCTTTCTGTTTCATGTCTATAAATTGAAACCTGATACCCCGCTCCTTGAAATATCGTTCTGCTTTACGGGTATCTGAACTTTTCCTGGTTCCGAATATTTGTATGTTCATTGCTCTACTTCCTCGCATAAGCTGTTAATGCCCTGTCAAGATAGGGCTGCGTATGTTTACACGGCTCATTCCTGATTCAATAGGAGTTTCCATAGTATAATGTCTTGATCTTACTTTAGTCGACTTCAAACAATCCTATTAAATCCTGCTCCTTCACAAAGGGGCATCACTGTATTTGTAATCATTATCGAGTTTAATGTGTCTCTGCAAAAGCCATTCACTAAAAGCCATTGCATGAAACAACGTCCACTCAGTAGGCAGCCTTTGGTTTTTCCATTGGACAAGTTTATGATTCAAGTCTGTCATTGTATCGGTTGACAGTATCGTAATTCCCAAAGCATTACAATACTTTTCAGCCCTAGGCCTGGTACAAACAGGAAAATATTTATCGGGAAAGTACACACATAAAAGTTTAAATCTAAACTGCTGGTTGATCTTTGATCCTTTAATATAACAATAATCACCTTTCTCTCCAGCCTCCAGCAGTCTTATTATTTCTTTTTTTATATGAACGAACGCAGCCTCATAATTATTGCCATATATCTTAGACAGGCTTTTATCAATTATCGGTTGACTCTGCGAATTTAGATACACACCAAAAACACCAGGAAAAGCATTCCCCATTGAAGCGCACCTTAGGAAATCCTAATAATGGAAGATCCTTGGCTGCTTTTAATTTCAATGATAAATCAGTAATGTTTTCAGGAACAATTCTCTCATATATTGATTCAAGCTGTTGTGCATTTCCAGAAAAATGTGTCAGATTACACCATGTTAAATCGTCAGGCACCTCTCCATCGTATCTCGAATAACTGATACATAAGTCTTTAACTATTTCGGAATCTATAGAGTAAAAATCTTCTTTCTCAGACACAAGTATTCTGGTCTTGGGTCCACTTTCTTCTTTGTATCTTTCAATCGCCCTATCACATAGATTTTTAAAAGCATCCATGTATGCACTCCCTCCCTAAGACATTTATTCCTGCATAGACACTTTGGTGTGTGTACCATCGGGGTATATCATCTTGACCAGCCCTATTCAAACCGATTGAACACAATAATCTATTTTGCCGTATCTATCTGTTCTTGTATTCTATTTTCATCTTCTCTATAGGTTTAATCTGTTCTATATGATCCTCCACAGAAACCCGATCATTAATCTCCAATAGTTTATTCACTCTCATATGACGATTATTTCGTCTGTCCATCTTTCCGGCACTCTCCCACGCAAGTTTTCCTGGTCCGTTATACACCTCGTAAACATCACCTTTTTTAGTTAGGTACAGGACTATTAAATAATCCGGCTCTGCATGAATAACAACATTATCCTGCTGGGTGATTTTTATCTGCACTTCTCGGTCATTCACGATACCATCATGCCGTTCAGTAGATGCTTTGAACAGCTCACTACCATAGTAATATGCAGCCATCACCTCACCGATGCTGCCAATCAGATGGCCATCAAGAGTAAAATGCCGACCAGGGAATTCCATCTCCAATTCTGCAACGATTTCAATCATCTTCTGAACATTGTCCCGGATCAAATCCATCTTTTCTCTGCTATACGATATCCGTTCCACTTACCATGTTCTCCTATCAATAAACATCTTCATCATCCTCAACAAATGCCCCTCTGCGATGCTGCTGTCAATAAGTCTGCCATTTTGAAAGATAAATCGATGATATAGATAATCAATCAGGCTCTTATGTTTTACATCAGTTTTGTAAATAAAATGCTCTCTGCAGGCTTTCTTCATATCATAATCATCTGCAAAATTATGAAATGGGTTGACATACTAGGAAGGAATATATTTAGTACAGAACTCATATCTCTGCTCCCTCGACAGATCCATCCACCTTTCCAGCTGATAACTCAGCTTCCAGTGTATCCAGTGCTTTATCATAAGCTGCTTTTGTTCCGGCATCAAAAAGCACCCAAACGATTTCGTCTATTGCATCCGGGTTGGTACTTACAAACTCACTTGCAACACGAACAGCAATATCAGCAGCTTCATCGAACGGATAAGAATATACACCCGTAGAAATCGATGGAAAAGCAATGCTGCGAATACCACGATCCTTTGCCAGCTGCAGAGAATTCTTATAACAGTTTGCAAGGAGTTCCGCTTCACGATGTTCTCCGCCGTGCCAGATCGGTCCAACCGTGTGAATGATATATTTGCAGGGCAGATTATAAGCTCCTGTGATCTTCGCTTCCCCAGTTTCACATCCGTTCAGCGTCCGGCATTCCGCAAGTAGCTCTTTTCCGGCAGCACGATGAATGGCTCCATCAACTCCTCCACCACCAAGAAGCGATTTATTTGCTGCGTTTACAATCGCCACCACAGAATCAATATTTGTGATGTCTCCTTGAATTGTCCGGATAACAGTGTTACCTTGTTTCATGGCGATCCTCCTCTATCATGCGCCCTTAGCACACTATATTTATTCTGATAAGATTACCAATCCCCTTTCATCACACTATGCTCATTTTAAGGGATTGTAATATTCCTCTAAGTACTGTCCCTGATAGATATCAACTATTTTGATAAGCGCATCATCAACATCAAACAGATGTAATTTCCCCTTCACTGGAAAGGGCTCAATATATTCTACATTCTTTAGTTGCCAGCCATAAAGCATCCGCCCGTTTGGCCCTTGTCCAGGCAAATTACGTATTCCTGTAACCTCAGCGATTCCTAAGGCGTAACCGCTTACATATTCCTTGTATTTTTTTGAGCTGCTACAAAGCAAAATACGTCCTAATTCCTTGGGTTTCCAAGCTCGAAATTCTTCAATTTTTGATCCCGTAAGTATTTCATAAACATACGGAGCATGTATTGATAGTGCTTTCATCTCATCTCCTTAAACAACTATGAAGAAAGTGCCTTCTGCGCCATTTCTTTATACTCTACGACTGTACTTTCCGGTTTTTCTATCTGTACCTTCCCTCCCTATTAGAATACCGAACTATAGAAATTGGGAGAGGTGCATGCCTTCACTTTTGTCCTAAAATGGTCTTGATCAATTTTTTCACTGTGATCTCAAGACCGAATTGATCAATAACTCCATTCATAACCTCGTTATGGCAAAGGAGTGTCACTTCTTCAGGCTCTTCATTGTCATACTTGCAAAACATCTCAGTGACATATCTATACATACACTATCCTATTTTGTAAATTAAAATCATACATATCCCAATATTCTTCGTTAGACAAAAAGGTATTGTGCTGTTCTAAGTAGAACAAAGGATTCTCTAACAAATGATCTATCATCTCAGGGATATAATCTACTTGATCAAATCTAATTCTTAACAAGGGAATATTGCTTATTTCAGCAACTCCTGTTTTAATCTCATCAGCAGAATGCCTTAACAGAAATGACTCGAGGGTTTTGAAAAAGGTGTCAATCCAAGAAAAATGCTGTTCTCCATCATATTCAATAAATGCAAATATGCTATCTTTATGAATTAACGAAAAGTCAAACCTCATATTTGCAATTCTTCTTTCAGTAAACCCATTATTTGTACTTATTAATTCATTACATAATTCTTTTATATACTTTTTATATAGGTGAGAAACCCCTAATTCTTTAAATAGCCGCTTTATAGTGATATCATGAAAGTACTCAATTTTTCTATAATCTAAATATCTTTCAATTCTTCTTTCTCCTAAAGAACTATTTTTGGGAATTGTCAGTGCCTCCTCTAAATTCCAGCCGTATTCAAGAATCCTTTTTTGAAACATTGGAAAACTCACTTTATATTTTTTGCACATTGATGTCATGGAGTCATATTCATTACCTAAATGATCTATGCACTTATGGCCAACAGGCTTTGTTAAAATATCAATTAAAGACCACCCTCGGTTTCTTCGTCCTTTATAAGTTCCCCAATCAATATTATATTTTCTACATAATTCAGCATATGATCGATATGTATTACCAAGGTGATCTTGACAAGCTATACCTGTATTCTGGTGCTGAGGCAAAAGAGCTTCTGCCAAAGACCATCCCAACTGTTTTCTTCGTACATAGACTTTTCGATCAACATTATGATATTTACACATATCTGTCTCTGAAGTAAAAATGTTTCCTTCATGATCTATGCATTTCTTCTTTCTATGAACAGGCGTTATTGTCAATGCGTCTTCAAGGCTCCATCCTCTACTTATTCGTAGTTCAAATGTAGTTTGGTTAATTCCATATGATTGGCACATTTCTTTTTTTGTTGGATACATATTACCTTTATGGTCTTTACAAGACGTATTTTCACGAGCTGAAGGAATTGTCAATGCATCTTTTAAAGACCATCCTGCTGATATTCTATACCTAAATGTTTCCACCCCTATATCATATTTCCTACACATTTCTCTTTCTGATGAATACTCATTGCCAAGAAAATCTTTGGTTTTTTGAGAAATCATATTTTGGTCCTCTTTTTGGTTGAATACTAATGACTTTAATCTTTATCTACGGAAATATCTTTTCAAATACGATACTTGTTTTTACGTAAATCAAATGCA
>CADBME010000348.1 GCA_902795715.1 uncultured Lachnospiraceae bacterium
CGGATATCAGCTGGGCAAGAAAGCAGGAAGAGAGGGGATCCGCTTCTTTAGCCATGTTCATCATAAAGACACCGGCATAGCATACGCCAGAAAGAATAGCGGTTATATTTCCCAGGGTATTGCCTGCCTGAATCCCGTCCACAAAAAAGATGCATACGCCCAAAAAGACGGCCAGGCAGGTGACAATATCACTTCGCTTGGGCTTTACATGAAAAAACAGAGCCGTAAATAGTATGACAAATACCGGCGCAGTAAACTGTAATACGATAGCGTTGGCTGCTGTGGTCAGCTTATTGGCGACGGTAAAAAGGGTCGTGGTCCCCATGGTTGCAATGGCACCGATTATGACAGGGCGATTGATTCGCAGCCTGTGTCTCATGGCCAAAAGAAAAAGTCCGGTTACAAGTGAGGCAAGCAGGTTACGTGCACCATTTATGGCAAGGGGAGACCAGGGAATAACTTTTACGCATAATCCGCCTATACTGAAGAAAAAAGAGGCTAAAAAAACGCATAAAGTTCCGGTCAGATTCTCTTTTGTTTTCGGGGCAAGTGATTCATTCATATTCTTCCCTCTTTAAATCATTCATCCTTTATCGAGTGATTTCCAGAGTGTTTTAATCATAAAAAAATAATCGAAAGTTCATTTTTACTCTCTTAAAAAAGTCTGTTGTATAAAACAGGTCTATTGTATTATGAAGAGATAACAATGTCAATTTTGCATAGGATGGAAAGGGATGATCTGATGAAAAAGAAGAAACAGGGGAAGAGGAGAAGATGGTGGAAAATTCCCCTTGCCATTCTGTTGCTGATCATATTTCTTGCAGGCGCTTATATTGCCTATGTTTTTTTTAGCTATAGCCGTATTGAGGATAAGAAAGCCCTCACGGTGCAGGGAAATGCAGACCAGGCTGCCTCTGTCAACCGGGAATATACCATCGTCAGCTATAATATAGGCTTTGGGGCTTACACGTCGGACTTTACCTTCTTTATGGACGGAGGGAAAGAGAGCAGAGCCCGTTCTAAGGACAGTGTTGTGGCATGTGTTGAGGGGACCACGAAAACAGCCCTCTCCTTTAAACCGGATTTCGCTTTTTTTCAGGAAGTAGATACCGATTCGACCCGCAGTTTTCATGTGGACCAGGCAGCAATGATTACCGAATCTTTTGATGAGGCAGGCGCTTTTGACAGTGTCTTTGCCCAGAATTATCACTCGGCCTATCTGATGTATCCTCTTTTGAAACCTCATGGAGCATCCAATTCCGGATTACTGACATTGAGCCGGGCTGATATTGATTCCTCCCTGCGCAGAAGCCTGCCAATAACTACCGGTTTAAAAAAGTTTCTGGATTTGGATCGATGTTACAGTATATCCCGTATTCCCCTTGACAAGGGCAAGGAACTGATCCTGGTCAATGTCCATACTTCTGCCTATGGAACCAGTGCATCTCAAGGAAACGCACAGATGGAAATGCTTTTTGATGATCTGTCCGCGGAATATGAGAGAGGTAATTATGTAATATGCGGTGGGGATTTTAACCATGATTTTACCGGAACATCCCGAGAATACTTCAATCCCGGCACTAAGGATATCTTCAGCTGGTGTCAGCCCTTCCCGGAAGGCCTTCTTCCTGAAGGTTTTTCCCGATGTACAGACTATGCACAGGGGATGGTTTCCACCTCCCGCAATACAGATATACCCTATTCCAGAGATAGCTTTGTTGTGATTTTGGACGGATTTATTATCTCGGATAATGTGTCCTGCAATTATGTGCAGAACATGGATACCGGATATCAGTATACCGATCATAACCCCGTTGTTATGAAGTTTACGCTTAAACGATGAAGGGAGCCCTTTATGAAGCAGATAAACGATGAAAAGGACAGACGTATAATTGAAGAACAGGCCGCAACGATCCGTCTTTTTACCGATCTGACAAATGCGGGAAGCTGGGTTTTCTACTTTGATCCGGAAGGTTCTTTGTCCTCTGTACAATGGGGTGATGGATTCCGTAGGTTGATGGGTTACAGTGACCGAAGTGATTTTCCCAATGAGATCGAACCATTCCTGAAGGGCATTTACCCGGAAGACAGAGATACTTTTACCGGTAGTATGATGGCCAGTGTTTTTGATGAAAACACCACACGTACAAAGGGCTATGATTTCCGCTTTTATAAAAAAGACGGCTCGGTTCGCTGGTTTCGCAGTATAGGAATAGTGTCCCGTGATTCTGAAGGCAGGCCCATGCAGTTTAAAGGCGTGACCATCGACATAACTTCGGAGAAGGAACACGATGCTCTCTACAATGAACTGCACAACGAAGCCAGGTCTCTCGATACCATTCATGAGATGCTGGGATCCGGCAAATGCACAATGGATTTTGATGAGGCAGGACAGATGGTCCGGGTCAACTGGAGTGACGAATTCCGAAGAATGGTCGGCTACCATGGGACGGATGACTTTCCGGACCTGCTGGAATCCTGGTCCGACCTCCTTCATCCGGAGGACAAGGATCGAATACTGAAGGAGTTTAATGAAACCATCTCCGATTACACAGGTCAAAAAACCTATGACGTAGAGTATCGTCTGCTGACAAAAAACAGAGGCTATCGATGGTATCGGGCAGTCGGCAAACCCACACGTCGTCCTGATGGGTCACCTATAACATATATAGGCGTCTTCATAGACATCACCAAGCAAAAGGACATGATGCAGGAACTGGCCAGGCAGAGGGAATCGCTGAGTGTCGCCCTGGAAGAGGCCAATCAGGCCAACAAGGCAAAGACGGCTTTCCTGTCCAATATGAGCCATGAAATTCGTACTCCCATGAATGCCATCATCGGCCTGGACCGGATCGCATTGAATGATCCCGGCATATCGGAGGGGACACGGGAGCATCTGCAGAAGATCGGCCTGTCAGCCCGGCATCTGCTCAATATAATCAACGACATTCTTGACATGAGCCGGATCGAATCCGGTCGCATGACCGTGAAAAATGAAGAGTTTTCTTTCTCCAATGCCCTGGCCCAGGTCAATACCATTATAAGCGGCCAGTGTGGAGACAAGGGCATTGACTATGAATGTCGTGTGCAAGGCGATGTCGACGATTATTATATAGGCGATGACATGAAACTGCGTCAGGTTCTGATCAATATACTTGGAAACGCGGTCAAGTTTACCCCCTCAGGCGGCAGTGTCACCTTTGTTGTGGAAGCCCTTGCACGATTTAAGGGAAGGTCCACCCTGCGCTTTATCATCAGCGATACAGGGATCGGGATGAGTCAGGATTTTCTTCCTAAACTCTTCGAAGCATTCAGTCAGGAGGATTCATCCAGCACAAACCGCTTTGGAAGCACAGGTTTGGGCATGGCCATAACCAGGAATATCATCGAACTGATGAACGGAACCATATCTGTAGAAAGCCAAAAGGGAAAAGGAACCACCTTTACTGTCACGGTCACCCTGATCGACTGCGATCGCAAAAACATAGAGGAAGAAGAAAATGTTCCCCATCCCCATGAACTCTGTGTATTGGTCATTGATGACGATCCCATCGCCTGTGAGCATGCCCAGCTGGTGCTGGGACAGGTAGGTATCAACTGTGAAAAAGCATTGTCCGGGGCAGAAGGACTGAAGATGGTCAAAGTCCGCCATGCCAGGAGGGAGCCCTACAACCTGATTCTGGTGGATTGGCGCATGCCTGACATGGACGGCGTGGAAACGACCAGACAAATCCGGGCTGTCGTGGGCACCGAAACGCCGGTGATCATACTGACCTCCTATAATTGGGACGAAATTGCGGATGATGCCAGGGCAGCAGGTGTGGATACCTTTGTTGCAAAACCTCTCTTTGCCGGGACAGTGTTTGATGAGTTCAGAGAGGCATTCAAGAAAAAGAACACAAGGCCTGCCGGGGAGAGAGCGGATCTCAAATGCCGCAGAATACTCCTGGCAGAAGATGTCGCGGTAAACGCCGAGATTATGATCATGCTGCTCACCATGCGTGACATACAGGTAGATCACGCGGAAAACGGGCGTATCGCCGTAGAAAAGTTTAAAGACCACCAAGAGGGTTATTATGATGCCATC
>CADBME010000349.1 GCA_902795715.1 uncultured Lachnospiraceae bacterium
AAAAAGGGGCCAAATCCGAGCTGATGATTGAATCCGACTTCCTTGAACTTTTTAGCAGGGAGATGGAAGAAAGTCTGACCATTGCCCAGCAGGCCGGTATCAACAGGGACCGGATTATTCTTGACCCGGGAATCGGTTTCGGAAAGACCTATGAGCAGAATCTGATTCTGATGAGGAACCTGTCCCGGATGAAAAAATGGAAACTGCCTGTCCTCCTTGGGACATCCAGAAAATCCATGATCGGAATCGCCCTCGGCCTTCCGGTAAATGAGAGAGAGGAGGGAACCATGGCTACAACAGTCATAGGGCGAACAGCCGGTGTTTCCCTGTTCCGGGTGCATAATGTGAAGGGAAATGTAAGAGCCCTGAGGATGACTGACAGGATCCTGCCCAGGATTCCTTTTAATTGACAATAATTTGATGATATCAGGGTCAAAAGGTCAATGATCCCTTTTGGCTTTTTCATCTTTGCATTTGGTAAAGGAGACGACTATCAATGGATACGATTTTAGAACAATTAAGAAAGACAAATATGAACCAGCATGTTTCCGAGGAAGAGAAGGCAGGTCCGGATAAGGGGAATGAGTCTTCCGGGGCTCCTGCTTTAAAGGGCAGGTACCGCTGCCGGGTGTGCGGCTATATTTTTGATGAAGCGGAAGAGGGAAAACCATTTTCCACATTGACCGAATGTCCCCTGTGCCATGTAAGTCCGGGGGGATTTCAGCAGATCCGCTAACGGGATTTAAAAGACATTTTGTGAGAGTATGGGAAAATCATCTCACAAAGTATATGAACGATCTGACCATCAGAAAGGGGATTAATTATGATTACAGAAGGAATGAGCATCACCATGAAAGAAAAGGTGACAGAAGAGAATACAGCCCTTGCCTTAGGCAGCGGAAGCCTTAAGGTCTATGCCAGTCCGGCTATGATGCTGATGGTGGAGAGGGCTGCCGTTACCCTGCTCATGGGAAACCTTGACGGCAACATGACCAGTGTGGGGACAGGACTTTTTATAGAGCATATCGCTCCCAGCCCCATCGGCAGTGAGATCAGCTGCCAGGTCACCTTAAGTAAAATCGACAGAAAAGAACTGACCTTTGAAGTGGAGGTCCGGGATGAATTAGAGCCCATCGGTAAGGGAACCCACACCCGTTTTATCGTGGATGGAGAACGGTTCCAGACCAAGGCAGATAATAAATTGATTTAGAGCCTTTTTTCGGATGTTATGGCAGATTTTTCGATAGAAATTCTGATAGATATTCCGATAGAAATTCCGATAGATATTCCCAAAAAGGAGCAAGCTGATTTGAACTTCAATAAAAAAAACAATGACAGACACATGAGCCGGAAAATGGATAAACGCAGGAAAGCCTGGCAGCTTTCTTTTGCCGGGCTGAAGACAGGGCAGGAGCCGGAAAGGGAAGAGAACAAAGATTCAAATACTTCGATGCGTCTCAATAAGTTTCTGTCCGATGCCGGGGTCTGTTCCAGAAGAGAGGCCGACCGTATGGTGGAAGAAGGCCGGATCCTGGTCGATGGCAAGCCGGCAGTCCTGGGCCAGAAAGTATCCCGGTCCCAGGAGGTTCTGGTGGATGGGAAGCCGGTTTACAGCCGGGACAGGAAGGTTGTCATCGCCTACAATAAGCCCACAGGCATAGTCTGTACTGCGGAAAAAAGAGAGAAGGATAACATCATCGATGCCATTTCCTATCCACTACGTGTTTACCCGGTGGGGAGGCTGGATAAGGATTCGGAAGGGCTGATTTTTCTGACCAATGACGGGGATCTGATGAATGAGATTCTCAAGGCGGCCAACCACCATGAGAAGGAGTATATCGTCAAAGTCAACCGACCGGTAACCAACCGGTTTCTGAAAAGAATGTCCCAGGGTGTGGATATAGGGGATGCAGTGACAGCCCCCTGTAAAGCCGAGAAGATCGGTCTTAAATCCTTCCGGATTATTCTGACCCAGGGATTGAACCGGCAGATCCGACGTATGTGCCAGGCCCTGGACTATCGTGTAACCGGTCTGCGCCGTGTCCGTATCATGCATGTCCGAATAGGGGATTTGCCGACCGGCCAGTACCGGGAGATCAGGGGGGAGGAATTGTATGAGCTCTATCACAGGACCGGGGTGAATCCTCCCATAAGGCTGCCCTATGAAGCTCCCAAGAAAGACCAGCCTGTTCTCAATGCATAATGCATAAAAGTCTGTATAAATCGTAAATGAGGTGGATCCATGGATGCAAGAAAACGAATGACCGAACTGGTGGAATTGCTGAGCCGGGCGGCCAGGGCCTACTACCAGGAAGACCGGGAGATCATGTCCAACAAGGAATACGATACTTATTATGATGAGCTGGAGGCCCTGGAGAAGGACCTGGGCATCGTACTGAACAACAGCCCCACCCATCGCGTGGGCTATACCGTTTCCAGCGAACTGGTCAAAGAAAGACACGAAAGGCCTATGCTCTCCCTGGATAAAACAAAGAGCCCGGAAGACCTGCAGAGCTGGCTGGGAGACCGGGAAGGGCTTCTTTCCTGGAAGATGGATGGTCTTACAGTGGTCCTGACTTATCAGGGGGGGATTCTGACCAAGGCCCTCACCCGGGGAGATGGGGAGATTGGTGAGGTCATTACGGAAAATGCCAGAGTTTTCCACAATCTTCCGGCCCGGATTCCCTTTGAGGGCCAGCTGGTTATCCGGGGAGAGGCCGTGATCACTTACTCTGAATTCAATCGGATTAATGAGTCCATCGCCGATGTGGATGCCCGGTATAAGAACCCCCGCAACCTTTGCAGCGGGACCGTCCGTCAGCTGAATAATGAGATTACAGCCCGGAGAAATGTATCCCTATTTGCCTTTTCCTATGTTAGCGCCGAGGGAAGAGACCAGGGCAATTCCGTGGAGGACAACATGAAGTGGCTGGCCTCCCAGGGATTTGAAGTGGTACCCTACCGAAGAGTCAACCATGACAACATCCTGGATGCCATTCAGGAATTCGCCCTCCAGATCCGGGAAAATGATTTCCCCTCAGACGGACTGGTTCTGGTCTACGACGATATAGCCTACGGTCAGTCTCTGGGAACGACAGCCAAGTTCCCAAGGAACTCCATCGCCTTCAAATGGGCGGACGAAGAAGCGGAGACGGTATTGAGGGAGATTGAATGGAGCCCTTCCAGAACCGGCCTGATCAATCCTGTAGCCATCTTTGACCCGGTGGAACTGGAAGGGACTACCGTCACAAGAGCCAGTCTCCACAATCTGAGCATCATGGACCAGCTGGAACTGGGTCCGGGAGACCACATCACGGTCTACAAGGCCAATATGATTATTCCCCAGGTCTCTGACAACCTGACCCGGTCCGGAGCCTATCAGGTTCCCGAACACTGTCCGGCCTGCGGAGCGGCCACCAGGATTCGCAATGAAAATGGGGTAGGGACCCTCTACTGTGAGAATCCCTTGTGCAGCGCCAAAAAGGTGAAGCTCTTTTCCCATTATGTCAGCCGGGATGCCATGAACATCGACGGAATCTCGGAAATGACCATTACCAGGATGATCGACCGCGGATTCCTCTCGGAACTATACGACATCTATAAGCTTTCAGACTATCATGACGACATTGTAGCCATGGATGGCTTCGGGGAAAAATCCTTCCGGAATATGGTCGAGTCCATTGAAAGGTCAAGAAAAACCAGCCTGGCCAGATTCATCTATGCCCTGGGCATCCTGAATGTGGGAAGCTCCAACGCCAAACTCCTCTGCCGGCATTTTGACAATTCCTTTGAAAGATTGAAGAAAGCCTCTGTGGATGAGATGATAGAGATTGAAGGAATCGGAGAAGTGATCGCAAGAAGTGTGAGGGATTATTTCGATAATCCCCACAATGAGAAAGTGATCGCAGGCCTCCTTCCCCTGCTGACCTTTGAAGACGGAGGAAGTCAAGGCAGAAGGGACAGCGATGGAAAAACTGACAGCCTGGATGGTCAGAACCATGCAGATGGTGAAAACACTGGGCCTCGTGACCTGACCGGATTAACCTTCGTCATCACCGGATCCGTCGAACATTTTAAAAACAGGAATGAAATAAAAGAACTCATCGAGGATCTGGGAGGAAAGGTAACCGGGTCGGTCTCCAAAAAGACCCATTATCTGATCAATAATGACAGCCAGTCCACCTCCTCCAAGAATAAAAAAGCCAAAGAACTGAATATTCCCATCATCACGGAAGAAGAATTCGTGGAAATGATTGAAAATAGGAATCCATAACCTGTAATTTCGGATGTTCATGAACAGTCAAATTGTGTTATAATATTTCGGTATTTGTTGTAGGCAGAGTCTGAGGGACTTTTGCTGTCTCTGTTTGAGATAAAAACTGCTGCCGGATGACGAATACCTTAACCATAAAAACTTGTTTTAGAAAAGAGATGAATAATTATGCCGATTCGTATTAACAGAGATTTGCCAGCAAGAAGAATACTTGAAGATGAGAACATCTTCGTTATGGACTATGAGAGAGCCATGACTCAGGACATCCGTCCCCTTGAAATCGTGATCATGAATCTCATGCCCACCAAGCAGGCTACCGAGCTGCAGCTCCTTAGAAGTTTGTCCAACACTCCTCTCCAGGTCGATATCATTTTCCTTAAGACGGAGAGCCATGATGCCAGCCACGAATCTGCAACCCATATGGATACCTTCTACCAGGGATTTTCTGAAATCAAGGACCAGTATTTTGATGGCCTGATCATCACCGGTGCTCCGGTAGAGACTCTGGAATTCGAAGAGGTGGACTACTGGCCTGAACTGAAAGAAATAATGGAGTGGTCAAAAACCCATGTTACATCCACCTTCCATATCTGCTGGGCAGCCCAGGCCGCCCTTTACTACCATTATGGTGTCCGCAAAGAAGAACTGCCGGAGAAGATTTTCGGTGTATTCGAGCACAAAACCATTCATGCCAAACCCATGCTGATGCGGGGTTTTGATGATGTCTTTAAAGCACCTCATTCCAGACATACACAGATTGTCCGGGAAGACGTGGAGAACAATCCCAATCTCACTATTCTTGCAGACTCTGAAAAGGCCGGCCCCTTTATCCTCATGGCCAAAGGAGGACGTCAGGTATTTGTCATGGGTCATCCCGAGTACGACGTAATCACCATGGACAGAGAATAAAAAAAAAAAAAAAAAAAAGGAATGGACAATGTACCTTTCCCCCATGACTATTATAAAAACGACAAGCCGGAACTTGGCCCGGTCAAATCCTGGAGATGCCATGCCAACGCACTCTACACCAACTGGCTCAATTATTACGTATATCAG
>CADBME010000350.1 GCA_902795715.1 uncultured Lachnospiraceae bacterium
AGCAGCCGACAGTCTGCTTCTTCCATAATCTTGTTCTTCTCATCTTATCCCTCCCTTCTACACAGAAGATTATTATCTCAGAAAACTGTCAGACAGCTATTTGATTTTGACACCTTTAACAGCAGAGAAAGGTCCGAAATAGGTCTTTCCTCCTGCTTTCCTGTAAGCGCGTATCTTGAAGTAATACTTTTTCTTTGACTTCAGCCCTTTTTTGGTCAGTGAACCGACCCCGGCCTTCTTGATGGTCTTAAGCTTCTTAAAGCCCGAGCCGGATTTCCTGGAGTAATAAATCTGATAGCCTGTAGCTGATGGAATCCTTTTCCATATTATTTTGGCCTTCTTCTTCCCCTTTTTTACTGCTTTTATGGTCACTTTTCCCGGTGTGTACTTCCTGGTATTCTCTTCATCCCGGATCAGTGCCTGCAGAGTTGCCACTGTGGGAAGAGCCTTGTAAGCCGCATCCATCTGAGCCTGGGTCGAATCGAAATCAGAAATGACTCTGACCGCATTATCATAGACCTTCTGCCAGCCTTTAACTTTGACGATGGCAGGATGGCTGTGCATGAGCGCCAGTGTTCTGGTCATGGCTTCTCTTGCCGGAAGTCCGGGATTTTCCACATCCTTTCCGATTCCGTAAAGTGTGAACATAAAACGGCACACATCGCCGTCCGAGGGACTTAAGCTGGAGAAGCTGGTTCCGGGGTTTTTGCCATTGACCAGATAATACCATCCGGACAGGCGGCTGTAAGCAAACTCACCCAGGTTAGGATAGTAATTGTTGCCATCGTTAGTGGTGTTGGTTGGCGGATTAACGGTTTCTTCCTTCCAGATCATTGACGGCATATTCACAATAATATCAGGAATATCAAGCTTGCCCTTATCCGCATTTGCAATGCTTCTCAGATAATAATAGTTGATCAGACTGCCGGTGGACGGTCTCCGGTCCGCTGTCAGCTTCAGATTATAGTTTTGGGCCAGCCTTTCCATGATATGGGCATAGGTTTCTCCCTGATTAAAGGTCATGGTCACCGGCTCCACCAGGTAACCCTGGCCAAGGGTAAACCGCTCTATGGATACATAGATGGTTCCTGTTTTGGCCGCATCAGCCTCCTCTCTCACAGAGAGCAGGATGGCAAAGGATATTGCAAGGCTGAAAAAAACCGGCAATATCCGGACTTTCCAAGATCGTTTTTTCCGTTTCACTTCTCTACCTCCTTATCTCCTGCTTAATCCAAGCGAATTTCTGTCCTCTGTATGGACTTTTATTTCTTTCAATGGTAATATTCTGCAATATCAGACAATTTACATACTTTAAATATATTATACTTCATCAAAAGAAAGCAATCAAGGAAAACTGGTTGGGGTTAGGCATACTTTTTGATTTTTTATATTATTTTTTCCATTAAATACTATCATTTATTACAAGTCTCTCCTCTTTCTTTATCCATGTGCTCCTGCATAAGATAATGCAGAAAAAGATACCGGTCTTGTACAAAAGCTTATGTATTATTTAAGCATCGCAAATCAGGACAAGCATTTTTTTCACTATCCCGATATACTGATATTGTAATTACTTTGATGAGAGTGTTGAGATTATGATTACAAAGATAAGGGAGGCTATGACATGACAATTGAGATGATCAGCAAAGAAGAGATCCGTGGTATAGGATACGAGATTCCCGCAGAGTATGTGAAGGGCTCAGAAAAAAACAGTGCCTACTGGGCAGAGATTGACTTCTCTGCTTATCCGCCTTATCCGGCTGATCTGAAGGATGAGGGTGAACTGGCCACCTGGAAGCATCCGGCTGATGAAAAAGTAAAACTGGCCTATTATTTCGGATGTATCAGTGACGCCGCCGATGTTCCTGAAGGTTTCACCGAATTCACGATTACTGCCGGTGACTATGCAGTGATTACCGCTTCCGATGCAGTGGGCAGGGAGACAAAAGATGAGACTGTGGCTAAAGTAAGGGCAGCTTCCAAAGAGTTTTTTGAGTCCTGGCTTCCGGACAGTGACTATCATTACGATCTGACCAAAGGAATGATTTTTGAACTCTATCAGGACGATAAAGCCTATATCTATGTTCCGGTTGCCAAGTAACTATTTATTCCCCTTCTTGAAAAAAGGATCCCCGAGATCAGTCTCGAGGATCCTTTTTTTTCATTATTATGATGCAAAGGTCAAAAGATATCACGGATTGCTCTGTATGCGACTGGCATTTTGCCTGATGTCCGGCTTCACAAAACCACAGGCACATAGAAGAACAATTTCTGTCTTTTATAATTGACAAAGGTGGGCCTGCTATAGTCCACGCGGAAACGGCATTCGTCAATCCATCCTCCAAATGCCACCCGGGTAAGCATCCGGTAGGTCTCTGTCAGGTCGTCTTTGTCCGAATGATTTTCTGTCCGGAAGACAGCATAGTTTCCTCCGGGAATAATGATCTCGGTCATACCTTCCGGGACACCGGCTTCCTTGCGGACAATAGGACCAAGATAATAGTCGTAAAAAGCTTCTCCGTTTTCAATGACAGGCTCATCCTTCCAGATGAAGATCCTGCTGGGTCTTTCTCTCTCATCGATTTCATATTCTGTCCCTTTGAGACAATCGAAATCATGAGTAAACCAGAAGGCTGCCGTACTGGGTATATCTTCCTTGCTGATAAACCGGCTTCCTTCCCTTCGGGGAGAATCACCCTTTCTCTTCGTCTCAGAATCCTGTCCTTGTCCTGTCTCTCCGGTCGAAGGCATCTCTGATTCCTGTACGATTTCCTCTTTTCGGTCCAGAAGTTTGACCGCTGCTTTCTGGGACAGGAGATTCCGGAACTTTATATGAACGCTTTTCTTATAGTGCTGATAATACTGAATCAGATCGACCGGCTCCACATCCAGGGATTTGAAGTCCTTCATATGGGTCCCGAATTCCTGGAGAAACTGATCCTCAAAGTCTTCGGCAGAAGAAAAATGATAGAGGCTGACCACTTCTTCAGCGGATGTGCCGGCATGGAGAGCCGATGCAGCCAGATAGAGGCGTTTCTTGCGGATGTATTCTTCCGGGACAATCCCGTAATACATGTCAAAGACCATACGGAAATTCGGTTCACTGTAGCCCCACTTTCCCGCCAGGCTGCGGACGGTGAGGTCATCTGTGATATGCTCATCGATATATCGGCACCAGCCTGCCACCTTCCAGTCAATCTCCGCAATGGTTTCCTGACCGTACATTCCCCGGAGAATCGGTACATAGAGCTCAACCTTCTCTTTATCACACTTAATGAAAGTACAGCTTTTGGTATCCCTTATTTTCCTGTTGAGAGGAATCCACTCCTTGAAGATATACTGATGCAGAAGTCTGGTAAACTTGAGATTCTCTTCTTCCGAATTTCTCCGGTCAAAGGAAAACACGGCAAAGTTGGATGCCCGCATCCTTACCCGGATCATGTTCTTTTTCTTCCTTTCTCCTTTTCGGAGAACCGGTCCAAATAGATAATGAAGCTTCTGGTCCTCGTCACAGTACCATAAGCCATACCGGGTCGGATCCGAATCACCGGGATCCGGATTCTCATTTTGCTTTTCCTGTCCGGGCATGGCAAACAGGGTCTGTGGATTGCCTGCTTTCAAGCTTTGACAGGGATAGGCCTGCTCATACCAGGACGCTTCCATCATGGAGACATAAGGAAGACCATATCCACCGACCGAAAAAGCCGGAAGTGACTTATATTCCAGACTGATCGGCACCTTGTTGACCGCCTTTCTTTCCGGCATGTCCGGGGGATAATAGCTTTTCTTCAGGAACTCTCTTGGTGAAATACCGAACTCATTCCTGAAGGCTTTGGAAAAAGATGCCGCAGTGGCATAACCGTAGGTATTTCCTACATCTTTTAAAGAACGGTTTTCAAGAATATCCCTTGCGCACTTTCTGAGTCGCAGCATTACAATGTATTTGGCAAAGGGATACTCAAAATACTCTAAAAAGAGACGGGCAAAATGAACCGGATTATAATGATTCATCCGGGCTACGTCTTCTATATTTATTTTTTCTTCCAGATGATCAAGCAGATAGGATAAAACCCCTTCCATCTTGAGCATATGCTTTAAAGGATCCCTCAGGTTCATAGTCATATCTCCTCTGTCCGGATATCATCCTTGTGAATTCAGCCTTTAAAAAGTTCAGATAATCTTACTATTCATTCCCCTTTGTCTTAAGTCTTGTGACCGCAGATTGAATGGTTTGTTAAATATTTTACCATACAAATTCCAAGGCAATGTTCCACTTTTTTGGCTTGATAGGGATAAAAACAAACCGGATTTGTTGCAATATTTTCCACTAATAAATCCTGTTTTCCACCCGGTCCATGTCAATAAATTATTCATGATTGAATATCTTTTCACATATTAATGGTCAAAGTTTCTATTCACAGAAAGGTCCGGATATAGTACTATTTAAATAATATAGAAATTTTGCAGGAAACGCTCCATACATATTCATAAATAATCTATCGTCAAAGAAGAAGGGTTATAATCGGGAGAGTGAAAGCCAGATGAAAGAAAACCGAATGCTTCAGGATCAGGCATATAATTTTTTAATTGAAATCATCAAGCAGGGGGATCTTGAAGGGGATCAGATTTATTCCATCAATAAAATGGCCAGGGAAATCG
>CADBME010000351.1 GCA_902795715.1 uncultured Lachnospiraceae bacterium
CATCAACCAGCTTATTTACATTATCCCAAGGGTTATAAAATTGATGATGCGAAATTGTCGGATGTTATTCTCGATGATTTGAGTGAAGAAAAAAAGATAGAAAAAACGAGATTGTTTCGTTGGAAACTAAAGCATATAAATGAGCTGGTTGCAGTGCATTTTGTATCCACTTATATTTTCCAGTTTGAAAATGTGATATGTGGAAAACCACAAGAAAAACGAATCAAGAAAAAGGAAAAAGATGAATTCTGTTATGTTAGTTTTGTTGAAATGATGTCAGAGATGCTCGATAAGCTAACATATTATTTCGCTTATCGAGCTATTACACCTAAAGTAATAGAACATATTCTTGAAGCATATACGATTCATCCAGCGTGGAAATATACAGGAAATTTGTGGCATGGAGATAGCGACGAAGAAAAAAAGAAAGAATCCATTTAAGATTTGTTTCATAGTTTCACTTTGCATTGGTTCAAGTTTAATAATTGCTTTTTGTCTTCTATTATTGTTTCATTGCATAGACATTTCGTTCGGTGTCGGAATGATATCAAATGTTATTTCAATTGTTCTTGGAATAATATCAATAGCATATACTTATTTTTCTGGCAAGCAGACGTTAGAAAACTTAACACATATTAAAAAACAATATTCTTCATTTGAAAAGAAAATCAATAGTGATCTAGCATATTCAAATAAGGACGACGAAAATCTTGACGCCGTTAGTGACTCATATATAAAACTGTTGAATTCATCTGAAGAAGATTTAGATGAAAAATAATTACACGTATTATCAAGGGGGCTAGAAGGCAAAGGATACATTATATTCACCAGTTATGAATGCCGGACCGCTACATATTGATGATGTAATCAAATACCTAAAAGGCGAAAATGGTCTATAGAATTACCAAGGTTAATAAATCAGGTAGTTATGTGATTAAGATGGATCAGAGTTGTTGACTGAAGCTTCTGCATCAAGCGAAGATATATCTTTGTCTTCGTCTGAAGTCAACTCAGCAAGTTTTTCATTGATTTGCCCTATTAGGCGGGTGATGCAGTCGTACACTCGTTTTCCATCCTTATCTTCAGGTATGCAGTTCTCTACTTCGATATTTTCGTAATACTTATCTTCGCTGTAAAATGCTTGATAGAAAGCTTTTACATCAAACTGCAAGTCAGATTTTGCTATCTCAAATACATTATCCTCATTTTCAAAGCATGCATACCCAGCATCAGTATTTTTAAATTGTAGAATTCTTTTCATATCGTTTCCATCTCCTTTTTAGGGTGTCTAAGCCACCTTCTATATTTTCTGAAATAATATCCAGGATGTTGTAGTTTTCATCTCGATATTCCAAGGCTCCTGATTGGATATATATTTTCCCGCTGTCCTTGCCAATAAAGATTACATTATCTACATCAAGATTCACAATGAATTGAGGTCTGTGAGTAACCATCAAAACTTGTCGATGTTCTCCCATTACCTTAAAACGGTCGAGCAGATAATCTCGGATAGCCTTTTGCGAAATATTATCCTCTGGTTGATCTATAATATATATTCCCTCGTGACTAGTTTCATAAGACAAGATATCAAAGTACATCTGAGCATCTAGACCAGAAGAGAGTTCTTGCGTTCGATCTTTTCCTGCTTGAGTTATTGTATACTTATTTTCAAGATCCTCAGTCAATCTTTTCTGTATTCTATTTTTTAACTCATTAAGAGCATCTGATGGCGCTCCAGAAAAGTATGAAAGGCTGTTTGCTAATTCTTTCTGGCTCATCAACCAAACAGACTTTTTAGTGCCTTTATTCATTTCTGATGAGAAAAGTGATTTAATATATTCTTCATCGATTTCTGTAATTTTCAGTCTACTGTTAAATTCATAATCTTGTACACGTTCTGTCAGTATCTGTATAGTTTCTTTGTCAATAGAATAATTCGGAACAGTCAATCTTTTTCTGCGTCTAATGATGTCCACTATCGCTTCAGCAGTTTTATCTATACTTTCGTTGTATGTTGAAAGTTTTTTCTGTGTATCTGAAACAGAAGATTGATAATTCTGTTTATATTTTTCTACTGCACTTTGGAAAAGAGCAATCTTCTTGTTTTCTTTTTCAACAGATTGCTTTTTCTTTTCATAACG
>CADBME010000352.1 GCA_902795715.1 uncultured Lachnospiraceae bacterium
AATTGGAATAGGGATCAAACCCATCCAGCGGTTCATTTTCTCTGTAGCCCCATTCCCATTCCTTATTTTCATAAACCTTATCCGTAGTGACATTAAGAAAAGATTTCACGCTGAGTGTCTGTCTTACAGCCTCACAGATATTAACAGTTCCCATTACGTTTGTACTGTAGGTTCCGACAGGATCCTGATAGCTGTCCCTCACAATTGGCTGGGCGGCCATATGGATGACTATCTCCGGCTGGTAAGACTGAAAAACCTCCAGCAAGCGGTCTAAGTCTCTTACATCGCCTTTAATATGTGAAATCTGTTCTTTAACGCCGCAAAGATCATACAGTCTGATCTCCGCTTTGCTGCAGCTTGAATATCCCACTACTTCTGCACCGGCGTTGACAAGCATGACAGACATCCAGGAACCTTTAAACCCGGTATGTCCTGTCAGAAGAACTCTTTTTCCTTTATAGAATCCTAAATCAAAATTCATTTTCTCAGTCCGTCCAATTCTTCCAAGGTGCTTTACCGGTACTCCATAGTTTTGTAAGCATTTCCTTTTCTCTTAGATTGTCCATGCACTGCCAAAATCCTTTATGCAAGTAGGACATCAACTGGCCTTCATCCGCCAGGCGCTCAAGAGGTTCCCGTTCGAACACAGTATTATCATCAGCAATATAATCAAAAATCTCTGGGTTTAAAACCATAAATCCTGCATTAATCGGAGCTCCGTCACTGATCTTCTTTTCTCGGAACGATTTTACGGCATTATCTCCGCCTATATCCAAAATGCCTTTGGACTGATCCTGCATAACCGCCGTCAGTGTGGCAACCTTCCCATGTTCTTTATGGAATGTAATCAGCTTGTTAATGTCAACATCACAGACCCCGTCACCATAAGTCATAAGAAACGGCTCGTCTCCAACATATTTCTGAACTCGTCTGATACGCCCGCCCGTCATTGTATCAAGACCGGTATCGACCACCGTTACCTTCCATGGTTCAGCATGCTGGTCATGGATAATCATCTTATTGCCCTGTGTAAAATCAAAAGTGATATCGCTGGTATACAGAAAATAGTCTGCGAACCATTGTTTAATGATATGCTGTTTATATCCGGCACAAATAATAAAGTCGTTATGACCGTAATGAGAATAGCCTTTCATAATATGCCAAATGATCGGCATCCCGCCGATTTCAATCATGGGTTTGGGTTTGATCTGGCTCTCCTCGCTGATGCGAGTTCCTCTTCCTCCTGCCAGCAGAACCACTTTCATAACCATTTTCCTCCCTGTTTATATATATTTATCTTCCAGTCCCAGTTCTTTAATCATGTTCTTCATTTCTGCGAACTGTCCCATATCAAGCCAACTTTTCTCTGTAATCGGATACGCCCCGACATGATAGCCTGCAGATTCCGCTCTCTTCAGAATATCCGGCATGTCAATCCTCTCATTCTCGCCGACCAGATCAATTACAAAAGGTTCCAGAATATATACTCCGGTATTTACCAGAAAGGAATACTCCGGTTTTTCCCTGATATTGTTTATGCCCCCATTTTTGTCAACTTCTATCACTCCATATGGAACCTGGAGTGTTTTATTGGAGGCAATCATTGTAATTGCATTTCCGTTTTTTCTGTGAAAGTCAAGCATACATGGATAATCGGCCTCTAAAAGGCTGTCACAGTTGGAAAGGAAAAAAGTGTCCTTAATTCTTCCTCTTAAGAGACCGATCCCGCCCCCTGTTCCTAGAAAGTTTTCCTCATCCGCATATTGAATAGTACTTTTGCAGTGCCCTTCGTTATAGTAGGCCTTAATCATATTTTTTTTATGATTCAGCACCATATATACCTGATTAATACCGTATCGCTCAAAATGCTGAATGATATGGTCCATAATCGGGACATCTCCGATCGGAATCAGCGCTTTTGGAAGGATCTGGGTATACGGATAAAGACGTGTCCCTTTCCCCCCCGCCATGATCACCAATGAGATATCCGGCGGCAGCCTGCGCAAAGCCCGTGCACTGTCTATGTCATCTCTGAAGACGATTTCAACGACTCGGTTCTGGTCATCAACAATCGGCAGAGCAACCATTGCATTTTTCTGTACATAATCAGTCGCCTCCTGCTCTCGTGCAAGAGGCAGGCT
>CADBME010000353.1 GCA_902795715.1 uncultured Lachnospiraceae bacterium
TAAAAGGAAATTCTCCTTTATCCAGACATGCTTTGAAATTAGTCATGAAATCATAGAGATTTTTCTTCATTTCCTCATCATATCTGCATTGGATAGATTTTCCGAGCCTGATATATCTGTATTCACATCCGGAAACATTTTTTCCGCTTTTCTCCCTGAGATATGCGTATAATATAACCTGAAGGCATGTTTTAAAATCATTAGCGTTATGTTTTATGTTTTTTCCGCTTTTATAATCGACAATCAACTCCGTGCCGTCATCAAGCCTTTCTATACGATCAGGATATCCGTGTATTGTAATGCCGCTTTCATGTACATATTCCAGCTCTTCCTCATTGAGAAGGACATCTCTTCCCGGATTCATATCATATGCCGTTTCCATCATTTTGAGGAATACGTTCTTGGAATAATATACGCTTTCATTTATAAGCGGCATATGCGTTTTGATGAACCTGTCAAAATATGATTCTGACAGCTGTCTAAATTCCCCCTTACTGATTTTATCGCCCTTTCCGAGTTTTTCCATTAACAAATGTGATAAAAGCCCGGAATCCAAAGCCGATATGACCTCGAACACATCATAATCATCCGGTTCAGGTATACCCATAACATATTTCAGCATAAACGCCTTAGGACAACTGGAGAATTTATCCAGCTGCGTGGGTGAAAACTTCATCTTTGTATAATCGACGGGGACATTAGTGTTTTGTTTAATTACAATTTTGTCCCTTTGTGTGATATTTTTTCCGCTTATATACTCTTTTCCTATCAGCCTGGATACTGAAATCTCAGGGTCAAAATATCCAACGTTATCTTCTTTTAGTACCTTGTCAAATATACCTTTCTGTGATTTCAAATCATAAATCAGCGAAGAAGCGTTTTCTTTTTTCAGTTCTGAAACATTTGTTCCCGAAAAAGAAACGGTGATATCCGCTCCAAGATTTGACGCGAAATTCAAAAGCATTCCAAAAAGAGCGGCTTTTCTCAAAACTATTTCATTAGAATTGTAAAATATACCGTGCTCGCCAAACAACTTCATATCCGAATCGAGAAGAAGGAAGTTTTCTTTAGGTGATCCAGGATATTTAAGAGCAGACACTCCGGCAACATAAAGATAGTCACGAATAACACTGAATGCATCGGCTATTGCGGTAACATGAAGCTTCCCTGCCTCACTCTGCTGCACACACACATTACTGCTCATCACACTTGAAACGAGATCGTCATATTCAGATGCATCAAATGCTTCAAGGATATCGCAAATATACTTTAGTGCAGACATGTCAAGTGTCATAACAATCTGCTGTTTGTAAGAACTGTTTCCTTTTCTGATGTATGAGTATTTCAAAATAAACTCATGCATGGGAAGCGCAAGCTCCTGAGCCATTTTCTTGATGTACTGCAAATAAACCTTTTTCTTTTTATATTCTCTGTTGTCCTCTGATTCGGCAAGCCATTCATCCATAGCCTTTTCGTATTCTTCAAAACGAGTTTCATTCTCAGCCAGATTGTTTGTAAACCTTATTCCTGCCAAAATGTTATAAAAGTCTTTTTTGTTAAAACCCTCTCCCGGATTGAGAACTTCTCTAAGCATTCCGTGGTCAAATGCATCGCTTGTCAGCATTTTGACTATTGCCTCTTCTCCAAATAAACCTGTTGTAGCCCAGCTGTGATATAGGGAAAGAAGCTGGGCGGGATACGAATTTGATATTGCAATGCCAAATCCGAATGTCATCGGGATATCATATCTGAGTGAGTAGTCAAATAACAGTTGACCATAAGTAGCAGTATCAGTGACAGCCACAGTACACTGGTCTAATCGTTTTTGATTATAAATGTCGTCGAGAATAGTAGCAACCTCGTTGGAAGAACCATAGCAATTCTTTATAGAGTTTATATTACACGGCTTTCTTTTATACTCAAAAAGCTCCCATATCTTTTTTTTGGTATAGTATCCACCCGAAAGATGCCTTGCCAGACTTTCCTCAAGCGGATTCAAACAAAACTCTTCGAGAACGATAAGTTCTGAATCTCTTTTTTCTCCTTCTTTGATTGCCTGGCGAATCATCGAAATTGTGTCTGTTTTTCCTTTTTCATTGAGTGTTAACAGGTATTTTTCGCAAACACTGATAATGGCATCATTTTTATTCTTAAAGTCACCTTTGGCCAGTTTGTCCCTGATTTCAGTTATCTCATCCACATCAGGAGAAGTCAGACATCTTATTTTGCGGATAGCATCAGTTATTTTTAATATATCCTCGTAAGAGGATTTTTTATAATAATCTATTCCTTTTACTATATCTTTTACTATTGAAATTTCTCCCCTAGTATCTGTTATTTCACCAGAAACTGATTTTCCGGATCTGATAAGAGCCATTCTTGCGAGTTCACCTGAGCCGCAAATCCTCATTCCTAAAGAATTTATCCCATGAATTGCAAGATTTTTCAAAAACTCATTTCCATTTAGTCCGGGGGCTAAAACTACTCTTTCTTTCATCTGCATTTTTTACGCGATCATAGTCACAGGAAACAAACTAAGATCGCATGTACCTTTCCTATTTTTAGTAAAAGTTTCAAACAAAAACCATATTATA
>CADBME010000354.1 GCA_902795715.1 uncultured Lachnospiraceae bacterium
GCAGACGAAGTTTTTCGAGTTCTCTTTGAGACTCGCAACGTTGATATTCTAACAGAACAATTTTACAAATGCAAGCATTTTTTTCATTTAGAAAAAAATCGTGCTGTTTAACCGTTTTCAGTACGGTCAAATGCTATATCTACTGCTGCCTCATCAGACACATCAGTAGAACCTGCCTTGGGCTCTGTAAACTTATTTACAAGTTCCGGAACCATATCCAGGATCTTTGTCATTGTATCCTGATTCTTTACATTTACAAGACGTACTTTTCCATCGTGAAGTACGAGAACTGCGGACGGAGACATCTTTCCGCCGATACCGCCTCCGCTCTTTCCTTTCTTTTCACCGGTGCCTGTGCCTGCGCCCATTCCAAATGCCACTTCTACAAGCGGGACCAGTGTCGTATCGCCTAAGACGATAGGTTCACCGACCACGGTCTTTGTTGAAAGGAAGGAACTCATCCCATTCATCAGCTGTCCGATTACTTCATCAACATTTTTTTCTGACATTTATGCTCCTTTTATCGCGTATAGGTAACTCCTACGCTGCTTTTTTTCTGCTGTTTTCTCTTCTGCGGCCTCTCTTGAACCGACCGATCACAGCCTTCAGTTTCTTATTGAAATAAATCTTTAATGCTATCACTACTACAAAGCAAAGCTGTATATGGCCTGACAGATAAAAGTCACCTTCTATGATCTCCTCATCAAAATCAGGCTGAAGCTGTATATGCTCTCCATATAAAGGATTAAATGCACACATCGCTCCAAGCGCCTCTCCGGTAGTTGCCGGATCAGAAAAACCAAAATGCAGCCGCATATTCCACTTCCGCGGTCGTATACGTCTCCATAAAAAAGCTGTTTTTTCCAAAAGATCTGCAACAACTTCCTGTGTTTCTGCTGATTCCCACAATTCTTTATAGTAAGAAATATCCAATAAAATCTGTTTTATTTTATCATATATATTTTTTATTGTGTAGCTGAGATTACGCACAGCAGATACACATTTATCAATGATCTCACGGATTTTTTCGAAGAAACTTTTATGCTCACGATCAAATTCTTTTAAAACCCTGTCATCGATGGGATCTTGAGACTCTGATGATTCCGGTTCCTTCTGCTCAGCCACGTACTTCTCAATTACATTCTTTTCAGCTACATCCTGCTCAGCCGAGTCCTGTCCGGTAGTTTCCGGCACGGTCACTTCCTCACCAAGATCCATATCTCCGAGAACAGGGTCATAATCCGGAAGTTCTTCATCTTCTTCCTGCGACTCATCTTCAGAAGACATGAGCTTTATTCCTGCGACTTTCACTTCATAGCCGATACCATTTCCGTCTTCGCCGCTTTCCGCCCAGGCTCTTGCGTGCAGAAATCTAAAAAGCCACGTTACATTTACATGTCCGTCATATTTCTTTATCCTCTGATCCGCGTCAGCATCCATGCGATACCTTACAGGTAAAAAGAGTACGAGTCCCAGAACAAATAATACTATGCCGAGTATCACAAGCAGAATGATGCCTATGACTTTAAGCACTGTGAGAAAGATCATCATTTCTCATCCTCGCCTTCCGCTGCCTCGACAATTCCCTTTACCTCTATAGGCCGATTCAGCAATATATATTTTCTCTGATGGCCAAGCAGATATTCCCTGACCTTATAATTTCCCTGTTCCTTAACAGTGTCTTCCAGTATTTGTTCTACCACATTAACAGCCTCATCGTACCCGCAGGCGATGCCTGCTATCATAACCTCTTTATGCAGAAACGGCTGCAGCAATACATACGACGGATATATTTCCAAGAGATCCGTTCCATACTGCGGGATGACGATACAGTACACATTTATCATTCCCGCTCGTGACTGCAATTTTCTCTTTATCTTCCCGGCTTTTTTACATGCCTTTTCTCCGCAATACAAATTCCGGATAAACTTCAAGACCAAGCCCTCCTTTTTAAAACCCTGCCATCATAGTACCATAATTTTCTCCCCCTCCCCTATTCTTTTCCTAAAAAATCCCGATAAAAATGATATAACAGTAAATTTTGTTTATAGAGGGAGAGATAATATGCATCTGATACCATCCTCATGGCTTGAAAACGGCATGATACTTGCCGAAGATATAAAAAGCGGTTCAACCGTAATACTCCGCGAAGGTTCAAAAATCGACAGCATTGCAATAAAGCAGCTACAGGCATATCACATCGTCGCAGTAAACATCATGGATCCCGAGGATTTTGAAACAACTTTCTACGGTAAAACCCGTGTTTCAAAAGCCTTTAAGAAATTCGAACAGGACTATACCGCAAACCTTATGGCTTATAAAGTAGCCGTTGACTCCTTTATATTCAAGAAAGTCCCGTTCCGTCTCGATGACCTTATCGCCATCGTAAACAATCTTGTACCCGATGATATGTCCGGAAAGACCCTGTTTGCATATCTGTATCTCCATCTGCCAACAGAAGACGAACTGACTTACGCTCACGGATTGAACGTTGCCCTTATCTGTAAGATCGTTGCTCAGTGGCTAAACTTCTCAAAAGAAGACACAAGAGACCTGTGCCTGTGCGGTTTTTTATATGATATAGGAAAATTCAATATTCCAAACGAAATAATCTGGAAACCTGAAAAATTAAATAAAATGGAATTTGACCTGATGAAGACGCACGCTTTCTTTGGATGGCATCTGC